>JAZOSM010000041.1:0-15550 GCA_045657125.1 Eubacteriales bacterium | reverse complement strand
TTGGTAATATCGCCGGAAACCATAGTACCGTAGGTACCCATGAAGGAGCCTTTGTGGGTGGCATCCTCTCCGGCAAAGGTCACGTTTTTCAACGTATTGGTAATGGATTTCGGTCCTCCGATACGGGCACCGACAAAGTAGCCGGAAGAATTTACATTCTCAATGATATTGACTACGTTTCCGTTACCGCCGCCCAAATGAAGGGATCCTGCGATATCCACGTTCTTGACGGTCGTTTTGGTATCGCCCGTAAAATTACCCTGCTTGTTTCCGTTGCCGAAGCCGCCGCGGACCATGGTAATTCCCGTAATGGGATGATCGTCCGGAGAAACGTAGATTTCAAGATCGCCGCGAACGGTAGAGTCCCAGTTTCCTGCAACGGCAGACGCTACGTTACCGCCCGTCACCTTCAGGGTCATATCGCCGTAGAACTGCTCGATGGGGCCGTCGGATGCGGAATCCACGTAGTTGTCGCCGGTCAGGCGCTGAACCGAGCCCTTTTTCAGCCAAACGGTGGAATCACAGGGAGAACCGCCGATCTTTGCCGCAATATTGTATACGGCGGCGTTCTCACCGTCGATGATCAGGGTTGCCTCGGTATCTACGGGAAGCACAGTGGGAATGCCGTCCATACCGGAAGCGATGAATTTCACGTTTTTCGCCGTGGCATCAGTCAAAGCCGTGGAAGTCTCACCCAAGAGATATCCGCTGGCAGCAACGTGAATGTCGGGCTTGTTCTTGGGGCAGATGTACTGCACGTTGTCACCGAAGGTGATGGAAGAAGAAACGTTTTTCAGCGCTTGTGCATCCCAGCCTGCATATACGCCGTCATAGCAGTTGTCAGCAAAGACGTAGCCCTTCAGCTCCGTGGTAGAGCCGAAAGCGCCGACAGGTCCTACGGGCGCGGAATACCAGAGCATTCTGGCGCCGTCGCAGTTTTCGCGGAGGAACTGATAAGTGTCCTTTGCATAAGAAAGATCTGCATGAACCAGTTCCATATATTCGTCATAATCATCCTCGGACAAATAGTCCTCGGTAAAATTCTTGTAGTAATCATCAAAGCCGGAGGTGCCTTCATAAATAAAGACTGCATCCCAGGTCTCTCTGGGAATGATATCCTGCAGCTTCTGGGAGCCCTTGGAGGTCAGCACCGCGCCGCTTCCGCTGTCAACCCAAACACGCTCGGCGTAGCCTGCATTGGCAGGAGAAATATAGTCGGTCCACTGGGGCTTGATACGAAGGCTGGAAATATAAGGATTGACTACCTTCATATTCAGACCCGCGTGGTAGCCGAGGGAAGCCAATTCATCTGCAAAATAGTAACAGGTAGAAGAACCGGGGAACAAAATATTAAACTTGCCGTCGTCTCCCGCAGAAGCAGGCGTCTTGAAATAATCCTCACCGTAGGTTGCTACAACTGTCTTGTGTGCAAGTTCCTGCAGATCTCTCCAAGTACCGCTTGTCAGCGTGTAGTTAGGTTCAAAGGTATTGCCGACACAACTTCTCTTGGTAATTACCTCGAAAACGATACAAGCATTCAGATACTGACCGCCGCCTACGTCTCCGTCGTGGGTCCAGTCGCCGTAAAGCGTACCCGTAGAAGCCATAGCGCGGAGAGTATAGCCTAAGGTTTCA
Organism: Eubacteriales bacterium; assembly: GCA_045657125.1. Classification (GTDB taxonomy): domain Bacteria; phylum Bacillota; class Clostridia; order Oscillospirales; family SIG627; genus RGIG5579. The sequence goes on along the minus strand of JAZOSM010000041.1, from coordinate 13,915 downwards.
TCATAAAACGGAGAGTTTTGGTCGGAAATTACACTTTCCCAAGCCTCCAGTGCAGGAATTATGTCCACGTCGTTTTCTTCACACAGAGCCGCAGTGGCATCCTTTGCAATGCGAATCAGCTGTGCTTGCTTGGTTTTATCCTGAATCTCGATACGGGAAGACGTCATAACGGAAAGCGCACAGTTTTCAAAAGTAACGTCACCGGAACCTGCGAAAAACTGCGTACCGTCGTTACCGATCATCAAAGAGCAATCGGTAAAAGTATAATCGTTGGCGCATGCATAAAAACCGCCTGCGTTATCAAAATCGATCACAGAGCTTGCCTGCGCTTTTCCTCTTATGATAATGGGAAGCTTGGTGTTGTCCTCGCGCCAAATAGTAGTCGCGGAGAACAAAATTCCGTTGTGACCGCCCGCAACGAAGGTGCCGTCAAAGCGAATCTCCAAAACGTCGTCGGCTTTCCACTTACGGTTATTTTCATTTGCCTTTACAAGGGCAAGATCCACAGTGTTAAAGTGGTCGTAGCCTTCATCCTCGCACTCTCCCGCAGTATAGATCACCGTAGGAGTCAAAGAGGACTCGGCGGCAACGGTCACCATAAAAATTGTAGCCGATGCAGAAAAGATAAAAAGCAACGCCAGTAAAACGGAAAGAATTTTTTTCATTTTTAATCTGCTCCATTTCACAAAATCAAACAAAAGAGAAAATAATCGGGATGGTGATGCAGGAAAGCGCGTGGGAAATCAGCGCCATTCCCGCCGCCTGGGAGGTATCTCTGCCGTAAGCGGCAGGAACTACGATGGTACTCAGACCGAGAGGCATTGCCAAGGTGCAAAGGGCGCAAAGGAACAGGGTTCCTTCAGCAAAGCCGCAGAGGTTTCCGAGTAGAAGAAACGCGCCGGGGAATACCAAAAGGCGAATGAGGGATACCACGTAAATGCTCACAGTGGTAAAGGTCTTTTTCAAATCAACAAAGGCAAGGGTGATACCCGTCAGAAGCATTGCCAAAGGAGACATACACTTTTCTGCAGCGGCAATCACGTCCATAAACCACTTTACCGCGCCGTGTGCCACGAAAGTATCGTCCACCTCGTTCATCGAGCCCATCAAGCCCGTCAAGCCGAAGATCATACCAATGATCATACAAATAAACATAGGGTTGACAAAGTTCTTCAGTCGATCCTTCACACCCTTCTTCTCGGCATCGGCAATGAGAAGCTCAGGCGTACCCCAAACGTAAATACCGGTCCAGAGAGGGAGGGTAAAGAGTACGTACTCAAAATAAATCTCGGGAAACAGAGCGTTCACCACCGCATAGCCCATAAAGCCGAAGTTGGAGAAGCACAGACCGTAGGTATAGATTTTACGCAAATATCCGTCGCGGGTCAAAAAGCGTGACAGAACAAGGGTTACGCAAATGGCGATCAAAAGCACCACGAGACTGTAAATCAGAATCTTTCCCGCGGTGGAAAGGGTCTGCACCGTAAAACGCTGGGTAAAGGTATTCAGCACCATTGCAGGAAGCAACAGATTATTTTCAAGTTTTGAAATAACCTTGGCGGAATCCTTCGGCAAAGCGCCGATCTTGGTCAAAACAAAACCCAGTGCAATAAAAGAAAACAGATATGCCATCTGTGACATGGTAGATAAAAACAAATTCATAATAAAAATCTCTTTCGTATAAATTTAACCCAGAGCTCTTTCCTTCAACTGACGGAACTGTTCTTCGGTAACGCCGAACATTGCGGGAGGAACGGAACGAACGGGATTTACTTCCTTTTTGGGGTCGAAGAAGGGTCTGCCCTCCATATAGCCGTGGTGGTCCGTGCCGCCGCCGGTATACAGGTTGTGCTTTTCAATCAGACCTGCAATGGTCTCAAAGGTCTCCGCCTTATTGGAGGGATGCCAAAGCTCGATGCCTCGTACACCAAGCTCGATCATGGGAACCATATATTCCTCTCTGTCCTGATAACCGGGATGTGCCATAAAGGTAACACCGCCTGCCGCCTTTACAATTTCAATAACGTCCTTGGCTTCGGGTGCTTTGTAGAGGGAAGGGATAGGAACGTTTTTAGAGACAAAATTCACCTCGCGGAAAGTTCCTCTTTCTTCTTCGGGCAAAACGCCTTTTGCGATCATAGCGCGGGAAACGTGGGCGTGATACAGGAAATTGATACCCTTGTTGTACTCCACAACCTCGTCCCAGGTGATTCCCTTGATGGTACCGCGCTGCAAAGCCAGCTCAAAGCGGGTGCGGGTCTTGTACTGCTCACGGATCTTTCCGTTCTCCAAAAGCTCCTTGATCAAAATGTTCTCGGGATCAAAGCCGTAGGAGACAAGATGGAAGGACACGCCGAACGCCGTTCCGTAAAATTCCGCACCGAGAATATATTCCATTCCCTCCTGCTTGCAGATTTCGGAAAATTCGCCCCAACCGGTGATGGTGTCGTGGTCCGTGATCGCAAGTCCCTTATAACCTTCCTCCTTGGCACGCTTCACAACGGTTTCAATGCTTCGCATATTGTCGGAATGCTCCGTGTGAAAATGCAAGTTACCAAACATAGGTGTATAGGGTTGACTTAAGAATTCTTTTGTATTCATAACAAACCTCTTCACATAGTTATAATGTTACTTCAATTAAAAACATCGCATACATTCAAAATTTTATCATTCCACTCTCTCCTTGTCAAGAAACAAGGCGAAAAAAGTCCTCCTTCCCTCTCATTTTTTGTTTGCTTTTTTACAAAAAAAGCGCTTTTTTATTTTCTGCTTGCTTTTTTTCAAAAAAACGCTACAATGTAAAATGTGATTTTAGATTGATGAAATATAATTTCGACAAGGGAGATTTCTATGAAATCAGTAAAAATCCAAAAGCCCCGCGTTCCGTTGAAAAAAAGAATTCTTGACAATTATCATTGGATCATCGCCGCCGTCACCTTGCTGATGTTGTTCATTTACGGCGGTTCTTCCAATAACTTTTCCAGCTTACATATCAAACCCATTTCCGAGGAGCTTGGCATCAGCCGCACCACCTTCTCCCTGATCTACAGCATCAAGAGCATTATGGCAATGATTTCCAGCTACTTTTCCGGTGCGATTCTGAAAAAGTTCGGTTTTCGCAATACCTCTACTCTCTTTCTGGTGATTTCGACAACCTGCTACGTAGCACTCACTATGATGAATTCCACGTGGGTTTTCGTTCTGGTTTGTTTTGCCATGGGTTCTGCCGCCACCTTCTGCGGCACCACCGGCTCCACCATCATCATTTCATCATGGTTCAACCGTCACAGAGGCACGGTGCTTGGCTTTGTTTCCGCGGCAACGGGTTTGGGCGGTAGTGTGATGTGCATTGCTCAAAGCGCTGCAATGGAGCGCTTCACCTGGCGCGGCTCCTTTGCTCTCTGCGCCGTTTGCTGCGGTTTTGTTGCTATTTTGATCTTTTTGATTCTCCGCAACAAGCCTCAGGATATGGGACTTACTCCCTACGGCGAAGGTGAAGAAGTCACCGCCAAGAAAAAGCGCATTTCCGAAAGAGCCTTTGCAGGTATGGATATGCAAACCCTGCGTCGCACCCCCTCTTTTTATCTGATGGTTCTTTGCACCTTCCTTTCATGCCTGGGTGTATACCTTGCGTTCAACACCATCCTCCCTTTTCTCACAGACTGCGAATATTCTCCCGCAAAAGCAGCATCTCTGCAGAGCACCATGATGCTCCTGTTCACCGGAACAAAACTTTTGGTAGGCTTTTTCACCGACCGAATCGGCGCGGAAAAGGTCAATCTCACCTGCGTGATCTTCGGCGCGGGCAGCCTTCTGCTTCTGGCAATGAGCAATTCCTTTGCCGCCGCAAGCGTTGCAGTAGTGCTTTACACCATTGCAATCCCCTTGGTTACCATCACCGTACCCCTCCTTGCCTTCTCCCTTTTCGGTTACAAAGCGCAAGGGCAATATACTGGTGTTTTCATTTCCGTCATTTACGCCGCAAGCTTTCTCTCCTCTCCCCTGTCCAACCTCATTCACGATATCCTCGGCTCCTATCGTCCTGCCTATTATCTGGCGGCGAGCATCCTCGCTGTAGACGTGGTGTTGTACATAATCCTGTATAAAACCGCAAAAAAAGACAACGCAAAAAACGCTGTCGCTGAATAATCCCTTTATCAAAAAGGCTTTTGCCCTCTCGGACAAAAGCCTTTTTTTGTTTATTCAATGGTATCTGCCAAATTCAGAATCAGTTCTCTGGATTTTTCCCAGCCGAGGCAGGGATCGGTAATGGATTTTCCAAACACGTTTTCACCGATCTTCTGCGCGCCATCCTCCAAATAGCTTTCGATCATCAGTCCCTTAACAAGACCGCGGATATCCTTATTGTGATTGCGGCTGTAAACCACGTCCTTGGCAATGCGGATCTGCTCCAGATATTTCTTGCCGGAATTTGCGTGGTTGGTATCAATGATCACGGCAGGATTACGCAAATCGGACTCTGCGTAAAGTTCACTCAGTTCCACCAAATTCTCATAGTGGTAATTGGATACGCATTTTCCCGAAAAATCAATATACCCTCTCATAATAGCGTGGGCATAGGGATTGCCGTCACTGTGGACCTCCCAACCGCGGTACAGAAACGTATGAGCACATTGCGCCGCGTGAATGGAATTCATCAAAACGTGCATATCTCCGCCGGTGGGATTTTTCATGCCCACGGGAACGTCCATACCGCTGGCAGTCAGGCGGTGCTGCTGATTCTCCACGCTTCTTGCACCAATGGCAATATACGCCAGCAAATCGGACAGATATCTGTGGTTTTCGGGATAGAGCATTTCATCGGCGCAGGTAAAGCCGTAATCGGCAAGAGCCCTGCGGTGCAGTTCGCGAATGGCAATGATGCCGCGAAGCATATCGGGACGTGAATTGGGGTCGGGCTGATGCAGCATTCCCTTGTATCCCTCTCCCGTGGTACGGGGCTTATTGGTATAAATACGGGGAATGATCAAAAATTTATCCCGCACTTCTTCGGAAACCGCGGCAAGCTTTTCAAGGTAAGCCAAAACCGCGTCTGCATTGTCCGCCGAGCAAGGACCGATAATCAAAACGAACTTGTCGCTTTCTCCTCGGAAGATCCTGCGAAGCTCCTCAATCTTTTCTTCTCTGGCCTTCACCCATTCCGGCTTCAGGGGGAACTGCTCCTTGATCTCCTGCGGAATCGGTAATTTACGAATGAAATTCAATTTGTTTTCTCCTTCTTATCAAACAACGCCCTGCGCGCCGTGGAAAGGCGCATCATCTCTTTCATTTTTTCCGTATCTTCTTCAGCGATCGCTTGTCTGAGAAGGTCAAAGACCTTCCCGAATTTATCCATCTGCTCCAAAAGTGACTGCTTATTCAAAAGGAACAGCTCCGACCACATATCCTCCTGAATCCTTGCAATGCGGGTCAGATCTCGGAAAGAGTCACCGGTGTAATTCACCAGCCCCGTATCATCCCCCGCACACATCAGGGAAACGGCAATACAATGGGTCAGCTGAGAAAGAAAGGCGATCATTTCGTCGTGCTTTTCGGGTGTCAGAACGGAAATACAGGCAAAGCCAAGTTCTTTTCCAAGCTCCTTGCAAATCTCCACCCCTTCGTGGGTGTTTTTTTCCGTAGGCACCACAATATAGTTGGCATTACGGAAAATCGAATCGTCGCTGTTTTCCACACCGCCCACTTCTTTTCCCGCCATAGGGTGAGCCGCAATGAACTCCACACCGTCGGGAAGAAGTTCTTGCACCTGTTCCGCCACCCCGGACTTTACACCTGTCACGTCGGTCAGCACCGCGCCGCGGGGAAATTTTTCACCGTACTCACGGATCCATTCCAAAAAGACACGGGGATAAAGGGCAAAAACCGTAAGATTTGCTTCCTTGAGAAAGTTTTCCTCTACCAAGGTAGAACCGCGGTCGATGATTCCCTCTTGCAGAGCGTATTCCACCGACTCGTTCTTTTTCTCGATCGCCCAGACCGTATATCCTTTCTTTTTCAATGCGCGGGCGTACGAGCCCCCCAAAAGGCCCAAGCCCACGATCAAAATTTTTGTATCTGCATTTTTATTCAGTTTCATTTTTCTTTCACTTCAATTCCGATTTTTTGAACGTCACCGAAAAAGCTCGGGTAGCTTTTGGCAACGGCTTCGGCGCCCTGAATCTCTCCGCCAAGTCGGGAAAGCAGAACGCTCATTGCCATGACGATTCGGTGATCGTTATGACCGTAGATCTTCTCTTTCGGAGCATAAAGCTCGCCCTTGTGCACCAAAATCTCATTTTCGCCAATGGTCAGCAGGGCGCCGCACTTTGCCAGTTCTTCCGCCATTGCAGCTCCGCGATCACTTTCTTTCATGGCAAGACGGCGGGTTCCCGTGAATCGGGCACCGTGAAAATACGCCGCCAGTACAAACAAAATCGGTGCAAGGTCGGGACAGTCGGAAAGATCAATTTCACAATATCCCTCCGACAAACGCTTAAAATGTTCCCGATAGACCCGATCCCCCTGCAAGGAGTGCTCCGACAGCCCCGTCAAGGAAACCTCTCCGCCGATAAAATTCAGCGCGTCGGGAAAAGCGGCGTTGGACCAGTCCCCCTCCACGGAAAAATTACGAGGGCGATAGCTCTGACCTCCGGGGATGAAAAAGCCGTCCTTCTCTCTGCGGATCTCTACGCCGAATTCTGCCATTGCCGCAAGGGTCATATAAATGTAGGACACGCTTTCCCAAGCACCCGTCACGTGCAAAAAGCTATCCCCGTCAAGACGGGACAGAGCAAACAAAAGTCCCGTAATAAATTGGCTGGAAACGTTTCCCGCCACCGTATATTCACCGGGCAAAAGCCGTCCCCGCAGGGTCAGCGTATTCCCGTTTTTTTCATAACAAAAGCCGTTTTCACAACACAATTTTTCATAGATCTCAAGAGGTCTTTTCATCAGACGGTCAGAGCCTGTGAGCGTATAGGTTTCCCCGTTCAAAAGGCAAAGAGGAATCAAAAAGCGCAGCGTGCTTCCGCTTTCTCTGCAAGGCAAAACCCCTGCAGACTTTGGATTTTTTCCCATCCCCTGTACCAAAACACGGTCTCCCTCGCGGGAAAAGGATGCTCCAAGGGCTGTCAGACAGTCCATAGTCGCCAGCATATCCTCGGAAAGGGCAATGGGAGAAAGTCGGCTTTCCCCTTCTGCCAGTGCCGCGGAAATCAGTGCGCGGTGCGCCATACTTTTAGACGGAGGCACCGCAAGAGACCCACGTGCAACAGAGGGAGTGATTACAACGTTCATGCCTGTATTCCCTTTTGGTCGATGAGAAGATCCATGGCATCCAGATACCCCTGAAATCCTCTGCCCGTCACGGTAGCAATACAAGCGGCACGGATATAACTGATCTGACGGAAGGCTTCACGCTGTTCCGGTTTGGAGATATGCACCTCCACCGTAGGAACTCCCACTGCCTTGACCGCATCCAGAATGGCTACGCTGGTATGGGTATAGGCGGCAGGATTGATGACGATGCCGTCTGCCGTTTTGTAAGCGGACTGAATGGCATCCACCAAAGCTCCTTCACAGTTGGATTGAACGATCTCGATTTCTACGCCTCGCTTTGCCGCGTGGCCATGGATCATTTTGCAAAGATCCTCATAGGTATCCTTGCCGTAAATACTTGGCTCGCGAATCCCGAGAAAATTCAGATTCGGACCATTAATCACCAAAATTTTCATTTACAACACCTTCTCGATTTTTTCTACGTTTGACGAGACGTCCCGCGTTGCCTTCACCACCGCATCGGCAGAGGCAAGATAAAGATTGTAGCGCTCCTCATACCGTTTTTTCAGATCTGCGGCAGTTGCAGTCAAGGGTCTGTCTCCCGTGGGAATCAGCGTTTCAAGGGGGGCATCCAAAAAAATCAGTCTGCCGTTCCCTTTCAGAAAACGAACGTTTTCTTCCCGTAAAATCGCACCGCCACCCGTTGCAATCACCTTCCCGCGCAAAGCGGAAAGAGAACGGATCACACGGCTTTCTATATCCCGAAAGCCCTTTTCTCCCACTTCTTTGAAAATTTCGGGAATGGGCTTGTTTTCTTCTTCCTCAATGACTGTATCGCTGTCCAAAAACTCCTTGCCAAGCCTTTCGGAAAGCGCTTTTCCCAAGGTACTTTTCCCCGAACCGGGCATTCCGATCAAAACCAGATTTTCCTTTTCCGCCCGAAGCTTTTCATAAATGACGGGCGCCAAGGGCATAAGATCGTTTCGGTCCGTAAAAATCTGTGCCGCGTACAAAGCCTGAGAAACCAGCATATAAAGTCCGCCCACGGCAGGAATCCCCAACGCCTTGGCATCCATTAAAAAAGCGGTTTTCTCGGGGTTGTAAACTGCATCTGCCACACCGCAAAGGGCGGGAAACCGCGAAAGATCCACAGGGCTTTCCCCTGCATTGGGAAACATTCCGCAAGGGGTGGTATTGATGATGATCTGCGTATCGGTCAATTCATAGGCCTGCGGATAGGTCAGACACGCGTCCTTCCCGCTGCGGCTGACCCGAGAAACCCGAGCCGCCCCCAAAGCCTCGCACAGCTTCAAAGCCGTGCCCGAAGTGCCGCCCGAGCCAAGAATCAAAACTTTTTTTCCTTTTACGTCAATTCCGCCGAAAGCGAGCATATCCCGCATTCCCGCAAAATCCGTATTGTAGCCGTAAAGGGCGCCGCGGCGTTTGACGATGGTATTGACCGCGCCGCATAAAACCGCCTCGGAGGACAATTTCTCAAGGTACGGGATCACGTCTTTTTTATACGGGATCGTTACGTTAATCCCTTCGAAATCCCTGCGGGTCATAAAATCGTGCAACGCCTCTCGGGAAAGGGGCATCAAAGTATAATCATACAGCCCGATTTTTTCGTGGATTTCCACGGAAAAACTATGACCCAATTTTTCCCCGATACAACCGAATTTCATTATTTTTCTCCCTTGAAATAGTCGGTTCCGAAACGAGTCGCCAGCGCGTCGTACAAAACCAAAGCCACCACGGAATCCTGCACGATGCGAGCGCGGTGAACGATACAGGGATCGTGTCTGCCGCCGGAAGAAAGCTTACAAGCCTCGCCCGTAGCACCGTCTACCGTATCCTGCTCCGCCAAAATGGTGGGAGTAGGCTTGATCACACAGCGAAAGCGCAGGGGCATTCCGTTGGTAATACCGCCGTTGATGCCGCCGTTTTGATTGGTACGGGTGCAAATTTTTCCGTTTTGGCAAATAAAAGCATCGTTTGCCTCGGAGCCGTAAAGATCGGCAAAGCCAAAACCTGCTCCAAATTCCACACCCTTCACGGCAGGAATGGAAAACAGGGCGTGAGACAAAAGTCCTTCCAGCGTATCAAACCAAGGCTCACCCACTCCCGCAGGCATTCCGCAAACCACCGTTTCCAAAACTCCGCCAACGCTGTCTCCGCGTTCCTTGGCGGCAAGGATCTGTTTTTGCATGGCTTCTCCCGCATCGGATGACAAGGTGGGAAAGCTTGCGCCGTTCAAAAAAGCGATTTCCTCAGCAGTGCCGGAAAATGCGGTATCCTCTACCCCGTGAACGGAAGCAATATGCGTTCCGATCACAATCCCCTTTTTTTCAAGGGCTGCACGCAAAACGGCGCCTGCCGCCACCAAGGGCGCAGTCAGTCTGCCAGAAAAATGTCCGCCGCCGCGGGAGTCCTGAAAGCCGTGATACTTCATTTGGGCTGTAAAATCCGCGTGACCGGGACGGTAGGCAGTCTTTTTCGCATAATCGGAAGAACGCTGTGCCACGTTGGGAATCAAGATGCACACGGGTGTTCCCGTTGCCTTTCCTTCACAGACGCCGCTGACGATCTGAAATTCATCCGGCTCCTGTCTGCCCGTTGAAATAGCACCTGCGGGACGGCGCTTGGAAAGAGCGAGACGAATCGTCTCGGAATCAATCTCCATTCCCGGTGCAACACCGTCAAGCACACAGCCGATCGCTTCTCCGTGACTTTCTCCGAACAGGGCCAAAGTCACGGTATTTCCAAAGGTATTTTTCATTGAAAATCCTCTTTCACTTTTTCCGCAAAGGCAGAAAAAGGCATTATTTCCATTCGGTATTCACCGATTCGGTCTACGTAGATCAGGGTAATGTCCTTGCCGCTGATCTTTTTGTCGTGACGCAAAGCCTCCACCAGATCCGCCCCCGAAAAGGAGAGGTCTGTAGGAAGTCCCATTTTTTTCAAAACGGGGATCAGACGCTTTCTTACGTCGGGGGAACACATGGGAACCATTCCGATGGCGACGCATTCTCCGTGATAATAGGGATCGGAGGTCTTATGGCTTTCACTTTCCACCGCATGCGCCAAGGTGTGTCCAAAATTCAGAACCTTTCGCAGTCCCGACTCCCGTTCATCCTCCTCCACCACCCGTTTTTTGATGCGAAGACTTCTCTCGATGATCTCGTCGGGATTCAGACGGGCATCCTCCCTTTCAAACAAGGAAAACAGTTCTCCGTCAAAGGTCAGCGCCATTTTCAGTGATTCGGCAAGACCGTTTGCCACCTGTCTCTCGGGCAAGGAAGCAAGCGTCTCCGGGTCGATCAAAACGGCTTTGGGCGGATAAAAAGCACCGACCATATTTTTCCACCCCTTGAAATTTACCGCTACTTTACCGCCGATGGAAGAATCCACCTGGGAAAGCACGGTGGTGGGGACGTTATAAAAATCCACTCCCCGTTGGAAGGACGCCGCGACGTATCCTGCAAGATCTCCCACAACACCGCCGCCCAAGGCAATCACACAGTCACTGCGGGAAAAATCCGCCTCCAGCATCGCCTCCAGAATCCGTCCGAACGTCTCAAGGGTCTTGGAGTCTTCCCCTGCGGGAATGACGAAAACCAGCGGTTCCTTGCACTGCGCCGACAGGGTATCCACGTAAGAGGCAGGAATATTTTCATCGGTCAGGATCAGACATCTGCGATCCAGATTCAAGTGGGTATGCGCCCGACTCAAAACCCCACGCTCTAATACGATGGGGTAAGAAAACAGGGCAGTTTTTACGGAAAGGGTCATATTGCCTCCTTAAGACAAAACGTTTTCTTTTTCAAAAACACCCAAAACTTTCAGGTCGTTACAATTTTTTCCAAGTTCTGTCAGCATTTTCTTTCCCTCGGGACTGTGGATACAGCCTTCGCCCTCGCAAAAGAAATAATATTCCCAAGACAGGTTCTTCGTGGGTCTGCTCTTGATGGCACGCAGATTGAACCCGTTTTCACCAATGGAGGCAATGGCTTTCGCCAAAGCACCCGCCTCATTTTTTACCGTAAACAGCAAAACAAACTGACAGTCTTTTTCACTCAAATCCTTTTCTGTGCGGGAAAAGACTGCAAAACGGGTGGTATTTCCGCTTTTTTCCTGAATGTGTCTGCACAAAACGGTAAGACCGAATTCCTCCGCCGCTTCCTCACTGCCAATGGCGGCAAGAGAAGAATCCGAGGAGTCGGCAACGGCTTGTGCCGCCACGGCGGGATTGACCGCTTCTCGGGTCTCTACCCCCAGTTTTTTAAGAAATGCGCCGCACTGCTTCAATGCCTGAGGATGACTGATGACCGTGCGAATTCCTTCAAGATCCGTGCCGGGCTTTACCAAAAGATTTTGCACCACTTCCACGTCGTAAATTCCGTTGATTTTCAAGGAACCGAAAAAAGCGAGGTCCATTACGGTACCTACGTCACCGCCGGTGCTGTTCTCCAAGGGAAGCACCGCCACGTCACTTTCCCCATTTTCCACCGCTTTATAGGCGGCGGCAAAATCCTCATAGCCCACGGGCTCTGCATCAGGGAAAATGTCGGTTGCAGCAATTTGGGCAAAAGCGCCCTTTACACCCGAATACGCTACACGCATCCCGCCAAGGAGACGAGCCTGATACGCTTTGGAAATATCCATATTGGCGTGAAGAAAATTTACGTAATAACTGCGGAGGGTCCGGTCCTCAATACGAGCAGAACCGCGGCGGATGACCTCCTCCTCACGGACGGGGTCAAAAATGGGCATTCCCGTTTCTTTTTTGTATCCGGCTACCTTTGCGGCGGCAGCCATACGTTCCTCAAAAAGACGCGCCATTTGAGTATCAATGCGGTTGATCTCCTCCCTTGCTTCGTCAAGCAGGGATTTTTTCTCTTTCATTTGTACTCCTCCATCAAACGACGGAATGCAGGAATGGAGTCCACAATGGTCTTGCGGCTGACGCAGTACGCAATACGCACAAAGCCCTTTACACCGAAGGAATCGGAGGGCACCAGCAAAAGCTCGTACTTTTTCGCTTTTTCACAGAAAACGTTTGCATCTTCTTCAGGAGATTTTACAAAGAGATAGAAAGCTCCCTCGGGCGGCGTTACGGTATAACCCTGCTGAGTCAACGCCTCGGAGAGAATACGGCAGTTCTCGCGGTATTCCTCAACGTTTGCGGTTTCACCGAGACATTTTGCAATTACTCTCTGCCACAGAGAGGGAGCGCAAACAAAGCCCAAACTTCTGCCTGCGCCGCATACTGCGGCAAACACGTCTCCTGCATTTGCCATTTTGGGAGAAACCAAAATATAGCCGATACGTTCGCCGGGCAGGGACAAGCTCTTACTGTAGGAATATGCAACCACGGTGCGGTCGTACAGATTGGGAAGCCAGGGCAAGGTTCCCTTTCCGTAATAAAGCTCGCGGTAAGGCTCATCACACAAAAGATAGATCTCGGTGCCAAGTTCTGCCTCTTTCCGTTTCAGCATCTCGGCAAGTGCCTTCAAGCTTTCCTCGGAATAAACGGCACCCGTAGGATTGTTGGGGGAGTTCAGCATTACCACCTTGGTATTGGGGGTAATTGCCTTTTCCAATTCTTCCAGATTCAGCTGGAAAGAGGGCTGATGGCAAAGAACGGGAACGAGAGTTCCTCCTGCCTTTTCTACAAATACGCGGTATTCGGGAAAGAAAGGCGCAGGAACCACCACTTCTTCTCCCGCATTCAAAAGTGCGTGCAGAGAGCAGGTCAGAGATGCTGCGGCACCGCAGGTCATATAGATCATCGCAGGATCTGCATCAAAATCAAAGCGTGCACGGATCGAATCCGCAATTGCGGTGCGAACGCCCATATCACCGGCAGAAGAAGTATAGCCGTGAAGCTGACAGGGGTCCATCTCACGAACCAATTCGCTGATTGCCTCCCCGATGGCGTCGGGTGCGGGAATGCTGGGGTTACCCAAAGAGAAATCGTATACGTTTTCCGCGCCGATCTCCTTTTTTCTTTTTGCGCCGTACTCACTGATGGAACGGATTACCGATGCCTGTTTGCCAAGCTGAAGCATTTTCTGTGAAATCATTTTCTATCCTCCAATTTTTTCGTCTGAAATAAAAAAATCCGCACCTTCGGTTCCCAAAACGGGAAAACACGAATTGCGGACAACCAAACCGTAAAAAGAGCCGAAGCTTACTTTTCGGAGTCGAGGCAGTCCGCAGCAGTAAAATAATAAAATCGATCGGAATACATAAACTGAGCCATACCGCCTTCTCCTTTCGGGAAAAATTTTTAATTATTATAATTTTTTTCAAAAGGATTGTCAAGTAAAATCAGAAAAAAAGCCGTTTTTCCCCGTTTCCTCCCATTTTTTTGTGCAAATCGCAAGTTTTTTTCTCAAAATTTTATCAATTTTTTTCTTTTCCTTTTCCGCTATAGATGATATAATAAATCAATAATGCCATTTGGAGGTTCCCTATGAAAAAAATTTTATCCCTGATTCTTGCGGCAATCATGCTTTTCTCTCTGTTTTCCTGCTCATCCTCAATTGCAACGGAAGACACCCGGGAGAAAACCACCGCTACGGAACAAGAAGAAAAGACTGAAACCGAAAAGAAAGAAGATAAGCCCGCCCTT
>JAZOSM010000040.1:0-11410 GCA_045657125.1 Eubacteriales bacterium | reverse complement strand
TTATTCCAAGCCCAAAAGCTTTTCTGCGTTGCCGCGGACCAATTTGTAATAGGTGGTCTCGGAGATTTCGCCCGTTTGGCGCAGGTCCGTTAAAAAGGCATCCAATTCAAAGGGGAAGGCAGAGCCTGACATACAAATGTCACAGCCGTAAAAAACGCGGTCGGAAAACTCCTCCAGAAAGCCTGCGGCAAAATCGCGGTCACGCATCAGAGCGTTGGCACCGCTGCCTGCAGACAGGTCGCAGAGAAGATTTTCATATTCCCGCAAAAGAGAGATCAGACGACCTTCCTTTACCTTGCCGCTGACGTATTTGTTGCGGTTTTCCAAGGTTACGTTGTCCCCGATTTCGCTCCAGAAGGGCTGGGAATGGCCGAGGATTTTTAAATTCGGATGCTTTTTCAGCATTTTCTCCAAGCGAGGCAGACCCAAATCGTCTACGATGCCGTAGCCGTAGCCCTCCACGGCAGGAGAAATATGAACGGTGACGGGCAGAGCCTGTTCTTCGCAATGGGAAAAGAGATTGTCCATTTTCGGGTCGTCGGCATACAGGTGTGCAGTCAGTTCTCCCACGCCCTTGGCACCCAATTTTTTGTAATGCTCCAACAGAGCGCCAAGATTTGTCTGAGGGGAGTTTTTCCCTGCGCGGGGGTCCACACTGCAAAACCAAAAAACGCGGTCGGGGTCGGCTTTTGCCATCATTGCCGCCTCCTGAGAGGGAACGGTGTCCGATACGCCCTCGGGGGAGAGCATGGGAAGCACTACGCATTGACGGACGTTCAGCTTTTCATAATATTCTTCGAAAAGTTCGTTTGTGGTGAGCTTTCGCTTTCCTGCGGCGTTGTAGGGAACGGTAAATTCCGGCCAGAGAACGGCGTGGGCGTGGATGTCGATTTTCGGAATGGCTTTCATTGGCTGCTCCTTGAGTTTACTTTATTTCAAGTTTAACATAAAACGGGGATTTTGCAATAGGGAGATTTTGGAACCCTTTTGAAAAAACGTTCCAAACCTTCGAAAACTTCAAACAAGAAAAAATATATATTTTCCATAGGGAAGTTTTTTGGAGTGCAGAACCTTTTTTTCAAAAAAGGTTTTGCAAAGTCCCTCCGTCGGCTCAGCGGAAGGGAACGTAGCCGTGCAGGTCGGGCAGGGGTTCGGTTTTTAAAAGCCGCGCGGGGGTCAGAGCATCCTTGCCGAATTTGCCGCGGATGGTGTCGGTTACGCGGTCCAATCGCTCGCTTCGCACGTCCTCCCGTGCCGTCAAAAGGGACAATTGCTGCGCTTCCTCCCGAATCAGGTCAATGGCGCGGACGGTGACAGAGCGCAGGGGTGTGGTGAAAACGTATCGTTCCCGAAACAGGGAAAAGGCTTCGGTGGCAAGGGTCATGGTGCAGTCGGTGGGGAGCAGAAGTCGTTTTTGCAGGGTCTTGGTAAAGAAATTTTGATCCTTGCACACCAGTGCGATGCCTTGCGCGCGTTTTTTGTGAAAGCGCAATTTTTCCCCGATTTCCTGAGAGAGCGCCAAAATCAAGGTCCATACCTCCTCGGCACTTTCCAAATCTTTGGCTACGGTGGTGCCGTGCCCAATGCTTTTCATGGGCGGCTCGTAATCGTGGGGGAGTACGGGACTGGTGTCCTCTCCGCGGGCATAGCTTTTCAGCACCGCCCCCATTTTCCCGAATTGCAAACGGAGAAAGTAATCGTCTGCCTCCGCCAAAGCGCCCAGCGTATGAAAGCCGAAGCGGTGGAGCACGAAGGCCGCCTTGGGCCCCACTCCCAAAATGCTTTCCACAGGCAGATCAAAGATCTTTTCCCGAAAACTCTCCCGAGGAATGTGGGTCTGCGCGTCGGGCTTTTTCAGATCACTTCCCAATTTTGCAAAGATTTTATTAAAGGAAATGCCGATGGAGATGGTCAGCCCCAGCTCGGTACGAATCCGATTTCGCAGTTCGGTGGCGATTTTTACCCCGTCTCCGAAGGCAAGGCGGGAGGCGGTGACGTCCAACCAACATTCGTCCAGCCCAAAGGATTCTACCAAATCCGTATATTCCAAATAGATCTCTCTGGCGTAACGGGAATAGGTCACGTAACGATCGAAGTGGGGCGGAACGATGTGAATCCCCGGGCATTTTTGCTTGGCTTCCCAAACGGCGTCGCCGGTTTTGACCCCACAGCGCTTTGCTTCCTCGCTTTTTGCCAAAACGATGCCGTGGCGCAATTCCTCGTCTCCGCAAACTGCCACGGGAACACCCTGCAGGGCGGGATCGAACAAGCGTTCCACCGAGGCATAAAAGTTATTCATATCGCAATGCAAAATACTTCGTTCCATTTTTCCATTCTCCTGTTGACAAATCTCGTTCGTCTTTGTATAATAAATACGAACGGTGTTTCGCATATTGATTGTATGTGAAAAGTCGTTCGTTGTCAAGTGGAAAAAATATGAATTTTCGTTCGGAGGTTTGCATGAAATTTGCAGAACGGTTAAAAAGCGCCAGAAAAAAGGCGAAAATGTCTCAGGGGACTTTGGCGGAGCGCGCAGGAATTTCCATGCGTACACTGCAGAATTATGAAATGGGAAAGCGGTATCCGGCAAGTCTGGATATTGCGGTAGGCCTTGCCACGGCGCTTGGTATGACGGCAGAGGAGCTTTTGTCCGAGGGGGAAAAGAGCATTGTTGCCGCGCCTGCCGATGCCAAGGTGCAGCTGCGGGAATTGGTAGAGGCGGTTTCGGGACTTTTTGCCGGCGGTCAGATCGGTGACGAGGATCGGGATGCGGCTATGGAAGCAATTATTGCCGCGTACTGGGCGGCGAAAAAGGAACAGCGGGGAACGAGAATTTCCGAGGAAAAGGGAAATGAATGAGATTTTACGCATTGCCGCCCTTGCCGATGAGCTTTGCGAAAAATACGGAACGCGCAATCCCTTTGATCTTGCTCAGGCGGACGGGGTGATTTTGCGCTTTTGTCCCGAGTTTCAGACCCTGCGCGGAATGTATAAGGTAATTTTGGGTCAGCGCTTCGTGTTTCTCAACGGGAATATGAAACGCCGTGAGGCACGGCAGGTGCTTGCACATGAACTGGGCCACGACGTGCTCCACCGCCAAATGGCAATGAGCTCCATCGTGCAGGATCATTTTCTTTTGGATATGACCCTCAAGCCTGAATACGAGGCGAATCTTTTTGCGGCGCAAATTCTTTACGACGATGAAAAGGTACTCGCCCTTCTCCGCGAGGGAAAAAGCCTTTCCGAATGTGCCGCATTGCTTTTTGCCCCAATGCCCCTTTTGGAACTGAAACTGCAGATTCTGAAGGAAAAGGGTCTGGTTTGACCGTGTTTTTTCGTTCGGGGAGACTTGACAAAAGGCGAAGTTTTTTATAAGATGTGAAATAGAAATTTTGGGAGCTTTTGGTGTTTCTGTATCAAACACCAAGAGCTCCTTTTATGCTGAAAGGGGATTTTCATGAAGAAAAAGACGTTTTACACGGAGTTTTCCTATTTATTGGGGCTTTTGATCATGGCGTTTGCCGCCGCTTTTACGGAAAAGGCGGATTTCGGTATGTCCATGGTAGTGGCGCCCGCTTACATTCTGCATTTGAAGCTGTCGCAGTTTTTGCCCTGGTTTACCTTTGGTGTTGCGGAATATTTCTTTCAGGGGCTTTTGGTCCTTGCTACCATAATTTTTATGAGGAAATTTAAGTGGTCGTATCTGTTTTCCTTTGTGACGGCAGTAATTTACGGAACGCTTCTGGATTTGGCGATGAAATGGATCGCACCCCTGCCCGATGCCGATTTTTGGGTACGGGCGCTGTGGTACGTGCTGGGGACGGTGCTTTGCTCCCTTGCGGTATCGCTGTTCTTTCACACCTATATTTCCCCCGAAGCCTACGAATTGATTGTAAAGGAGATTTCCTCCAAGGGGAATTTCAATATCAATAAGGTCAAGACTGCCTACGACTGCTTCAGCGTGGTATTGGGAATCGTGCTTTCCTTTTCCTTTTTCGGTTTCGGCGTATTTGAGGGGGTCAAATGGGGCACGGTGCTGTGCGCGGTGGTGAACGGATTTCTGATCGGCCGCTTTTCCGCCTTGCTGGAACGGGTGTTTGTGTTTAAAAACAAATTTTCCGCAGAACGCTATTTTCGATAAAAAAGAGAAATTCTTTTGTCAGACAAGGAAAAAACAAAAATCTCTTGCAAATAAAAAACAATTGTGCTAAAATCGTTTCGTATCAAAAAAAGATTGAAAGGAATACAAAAAAGATGAAAATTCTCGTTATTAACGCAGGTTCTTCTTCCGTAAAGTATCAGCTGATTGATATGACCACCGATGCTCTTTTGGCAAAGGGTATCTGTGAGCGTATCGGTATCTCCGGAGGCGCTTTCAAGCACCAGGTTCCCGGCAAGGATGCTTACAAGCTGGACGTAGATATGAAGAATCACGGCGAAGCAATCTCGATCGTTGTTAAGACTCTCACCGATCCCGAGCACGGCGTAATCGCTGAGCTTTCCGAGATTGGCGCAGTAGGACACAGAGTTCTCCACGGCGGTGAGAAGTTCTCCGGCTCCGTAATTGTCAACGAAAAGGTTATCGAGGCAATTGAAGAATGCTGCGAGCTCGGACCGCTTCACAACCCCCACAACCTGACCGGTATTCGCGCTTGCGAAGAAATTATGCCCGGCGTTCCTCAGGGTGCCGTATTTGACACCGGTTTCCACCAGTCCATGCCCAAGTACGCTTATATGTATGCTCTGCCCTACGAGTACTATGAAAAGTATAAGATCCGTCGTTACGGCTTCCACGGTACTTCCCACCGCTACGTTTCTCTGAGAGCTGCAGAGCTTCTCGGCAAGAAGCCCGAAGAACTGAACATCGTTACCTGCCACTTGGGCAACGGTTCTTCCATCGCAGCGGTTAAGGCAGGCAAGTGCCTTGACACCACCATGGGTACCACTCCTCTGGAAGGTATCATCATGGGTACCCGTTGCGGCTCCATCGACCCTGCCATCGTCCCCCTTCTCATGAAGAAGGAAGGTCTGTCTCCCGACGAGATCGATGCCGTTATGAACAAGAAATCCGGTATTCTCGGTGTTACCGGCTTCACCAGCGATAACCGCGACGTTGAAGCAGGCACCAAGGAAGGCAACGAAAGATGCAAACTGGTTGAGGATATGCTCGTTCACCAGCTCACCAAGTACGTAGGTGCATACGCTGCTGCTATGGGCGGTGTTGACGCCATCGTATTTACCGGCGGTATCGGTGAAAACAACACCTCCTACCGTGAAAGAGTTGCCGCAAACCTCGGCTTTATGGGCGCATACATGGATAAGGAAGCAAACGCCATCGCCAAGCTCGGCAAAGAAATGGACGTTGCCACCGCAGACTCCAAGGTTCGCCTGCTCATCGTTCCTACCAACGAGGAATTGATGATTGCTAAGGATACCTACGAACTCTGCAAATAATCTGTGTCGTAAAATTTGCTGCGACTTCGTCAGGACTTCGAAAAAAACTCGGTTATTTGCGTTTTAGCAAACGCCCTCGTTTTTTCCTCGCCTTCCTCGTCTCGCTTGCCTTTACTTAACAGATTGGTTGGTTTTGAATTTGTAAAAAAAGTGACCCGAATTTCGGGTCACTTTTTTTGTGTGATTTTATTTTTTCGGCGGAAGAAAGAACAAATGATTTTTCACTCTGATTTTTCATAGGTGATGGAGGAATCCTCGGCAAGGACGGCGCGCAGACTGTCACCTGCAGAAAATTTTCCCTCCAAAAGGAGAGTGGAGAGGGAATCCTCTACGCTTTTCTGAATGGCGCGGCGCAAAGGACGGGCGCCGTAGACGGGGTCGAAGCCCTCACGAGCCAGCTTTTCCACCACTTCGCCGGAGAAGGCCAGGTGGATGTCTGCGGATTCCTTCAGGCGCGCGGATACCTCGGTCAGCATTTTTTCGCAAATGCTTTGAATTTCCTCTTTGCCCAGTCGGTGGAACACGATGATCTCATCCAGACGGTTGAGAAATTCGGGGCGGAAGGTTTCTTTCAGCGCGCGGAGGATTTTTTCTTCGTCGTCGGTTTGCCCGGTGTTGTCGGAGGCATCGGAGGCAAAGCCCATGGTCTTTTTCACCGCAAGCTGAGAAGCGCCGCAGTTTGAGGTCATAATAATGACCGTGTTTTTAAAGTCCACCCGTCTGCCGTGGGAGTCGGTCAAATGTCCGTCCTCCAGCACCTGTAAAAGCAGGCTCCACACGTCGGGATGGGCTTTTTCGATTTCGTCGAACAGTACCACCGTATAGGGGCTTCTGCGAACCTTTTCCGTCAGTTGTCCGCCGTCGTCAAAGCCTACGTAGCCGGGCGGTGATCCGATGAGCTTGGAAACGGAATGCTTTTCCATAAGCTCCGACATATCCACGCGGATCATTTTGTTTTCATCTCCGAAAAGAACCTCTGCAAGGGCACGGCAAAGCTCGGTTTTACCTACGCCGGTAGGACCTGTGAACAGAAAGGAGCCAACGGGACGTTTGGGGTCTTTCAATCCTGTGCGACTGCGACGGATGGCGCGGCTGACCGCTTCTACCGCCCCTTTTTGTCCCTTGACCCGTTTTTCCAGAACTTCTTCCATTCTGCAAAGCCGCTGTGCCTCCTCCTCCAAAAGGCGGCTGACGGGGATTCCCGTCCATTGGGTTACAACTTGGGCAATATCCTCGGCGCAAACGGAGGCTTCCTCGGTGCTTTTTTGACTTTTTTGCTGTTGCAGAAGGGCAGTTTTTTCTTTGATGAGGCAAAGCAGTTCCCCCGCCTTTTCGTAAGCTTCCTCCTCTACCGCTTTTTTCTTTTCTTCCTCCAAAGCGGCGATTTCCTCCGCGGCGGCTTTTTCCTCGGGGGTAGCGGAAAGGGTGGCAATGCGTTTGCGGGAAGCCGCTTCGTCGATCAGATCAATGGCTTTGTCGGGCAGGAAACGGTCGGAAATATAGCGGGAGGAAAGGCGAACGGCGCTTTCAATGGCTTCATCGGGAATGAGAAGCTTGTGGTGCGCTTCGTATTTGGCGCGCAGCCCCTGAAGAATGAGAATGGCTTCTTCTTCGGAGGGCTCTCCCACCTGAACTGCCTGAAATCGGCGTTCCAGCGCCGCGTCCTTTTCGATGGTGCGGTATTCGGCAAGGGTAGTGGCTCCGATGAGCTGCAGTTTTCCTCGGGCAAGGTGGGGCTTGAGAATATTGGAGGCGTCCATACTGCCCTCGGAAGCACCTGCGCCCACAATGGTGTGCAATTCGTCGATGAACAGGATCACAGACCCGTTTTCCACCACCTCGTCAATGACGTTTTTGATGCGTTCTTCAAATTCGCCGCGGTACTTGGAGCCTGCAACCATTGCGGCAAGGTCCAAGGTGACAACCCTTTTATCCAAAAGGTTTTCGGGCACGTCCCCTGCGGCGATTTTTTGGGCAAGACCCTCGGCAATGGCGGTTTTTCCCACACCGGGTTCACCGATGAGGCAAGGATTGTTTTTGGTTCTGCGGGAGAGAATCTGAATGACGCGCTCCAGCTCCACCTTTCTTCCGATGGTGGGATCAAGATTTCCTTTTTTTGCTTCTTCGGTCAGATCCAGACCGTATTTTTCAAGATGCTTCAGGCTGCCTGCGGCAGACTTTTTCTCTTTTTGCGGGTTTTTGGCATCCTCGTGAACCTTTTCGCGGATGACCTCTCGGCAGGCTTTGTAAAGGGCGGCGGTGTCTGCGCCCAAAAGCTGCAGAATTCTTACGGCAAGGCAGTCGCTTTCGGAGAGGATGGCAAGGAGGATGTGCTCCGTTCCCGTTTCTTCGTGATGACGGGCGCTTTCCAGTACCGCCCCTTGCAAAATACGTCCTGCGCGGGGGGTGAGCTGTGCGGTTCCGCTTTGGATCGGCTCGCCCGTTTCGGTCAACGCCGCCAATTTTTCACGGGCGGGATCGTAGGATACGCCGCCTTCCTCCAAAATCAGTTGGGCAGTGGCGTTTTCGGTGAGAAGGAGCCCCAAAAGCAGGTGCTCGCTACCGATGTAATTGTGACCCAGACCCCCTGCGGCATCATTTGCGTTTTGCAGGGCGCGCTGAGCGTTTTCGGAAAAATTTTGTTTCATTTGGTTCTCCTTTCGGAATTATTTGCTTAGAAGCCGCAGCGTTTCGGCTCGCGCCAGATCGCGGCTTGTTTCATCTCGGTTCTCGGCATTGGACAAGATCATGGGGGCGGGCATAAGCTCCACCAAAAGTCGGTCGGTCAGCGGGAGATTGCGCGCCTGTTCCATACCCAATGCTTTGCCGAAGCGAACCAGTGCGTACAGGGAAACGAATTCTCCGTAGGACATTTTGCGGGCGTATTTGATTGTGCCAACGGCGCGGCAGATACGATCCTCCAACGGGATTTTATTGTTTTTGTAGAGCATGGCGGCTACGCTTCGTTCCCGTTCTTCAATGTCGCTTAGGACTCGCTGAAAGCTTTCGCAGATTTCCTCGGCACTTTTTTCGCGGCTGAGCTGATTGGAGATCTGATAGATTCCGCCTGCTTCTTTACTGCCTTCACCGAAAATTCCCCGCACGGTAAATCCCAGATTGTTGAGATTCTGAATCAGAGAGCCCATGGCACCCGTGCTGTGCAGGGCGGGCAGATGGATCATTGCGGAGATGCGGCAGGCGGCGCCCAGATTTGTGGGACAGGCGGTGAGATACCCGATCCCCTTGCGGTAGGCGTAGCCAAGGTCTTTGCCGTATTCGCACCACTGCTTTGCGGCGCGGAAGGCTTCCTCCGTGGCTTTTCCGGGGAAAATTGCCTGGATCCGCAGGTGATCCTCCTCATTTACCATAATGGAAACGTCCCCCTCGGGAGAGAGAATCAATCCCGAGCCTGCGCCCTTTTTCGCAAGGGCGGGACTGGCAAGGCGGGTTTCCGCAAAGGCGGTTTTTTCCAAAAGATCCATATTGCCGAAGGAAATGGCTTTGCCGCCGTGTGGGATGTAAGCATCACGGATCTTTTCCCAGAGGGCGGTGCTGTCCTTTTCGGAAAGAAGATGCGGAAAAGGGGTGGATTCCAAATTCCGCGCAAAACGGACGCGGGTGGAAATAACGGGGGAAAACTGCGTTCCTTCTCGCTGATACCAATACATTTATTTGCCCTCCTTTGCACGGATCTCATCCCGCAAAACTGCGGCGCGTTCGTAATCCTCTGCTTCAACGGCTTTTTTCAGCTCTGCCTTCAGTGCGTCGGTTTCGGAGAGCTTTTGCTCCGTGGCGGGAGGTTCTTTTTCTTCCCTTGCCGCCTCTTTTGCCTCGTAGCCTTTTCCTACGTAGGGGGTCAGGTCAAGCAGGGGAGAAAAGGTGTCGTAGCAAGTGCTGCAGCCGAATTTTCCCTTTTTGCGAATTTGGGACAGAGTAGTGCCGCACAGGGGGCAGGCGGCGATTCTTTTCGGCTCTGCGTGGGGAGCGAAAAGGGAGAAGGAGGAAAAAAGATTTTCCTGCAAATCTCCGATTCCCATTTCTGCGGCGCAATCGGGGCACAGGTGCATCTCGCGCTCGGTGCCGTTTTTGTTTTCACGGTAAAAGACGGAAGCGGTTTTCAAGCCGCATTTTTGACATAAGGTTTGTTTCATATCAGTCCTCCTTGTCGGAAAGAATTTGTAAAATGACGTTTTTCATCAGATCGGCGCGCAAAATCTCCCGTTCCTCTCTGCCAAGCTTTGCCAAGGCGTTGTCGGACAGGGCGGCGGAAAGAAGCCGCGCTTCGCGGGGGGTGAGAAAAGACTTTTCCCCCAGGTCGGTGAGAAAATATGCGGCGCTTTCCCGATCCAGCCGTGCACCGATGGCCTGGTAAAAATGCATCAGGTATTCGTCGCGGTTCATGGCAATTTTGCGAATGCGGACGTATCCGCCGCCACCTCTGCGGCTTTCTACCACGTAGCCGCGTTCGGGGGTAAATCGAGAGGTGATGACGTAATTGATCTGACTGGGAACACAACCGAAACGACCTGCCAGTTCATTACGGACGATGGAAAGCTCTCCGCCGGATTCCTCCAGCATCTCCTCCAAAAGCTGTGCGATTCTCTGTGATAACAACATGGTCGTTTCTCCTTTTTGACTTTTATCTTTGACTTTGACTTTCTTTGACTTTCATCTTGATTATAGCACAAAAAAACGATTTGTCAATAGGAAAGATGCGACGGATTTTCGTCAGACGGTTGATAAAAAGGAACGCCCTATGATATACTGTAGAAAAAACTGGGGAGGACGTATGGAAGAATCATTTGTTTTACAGAAGTTTGGACGTTTAGCCATCGATATCCATTCTCACTTTAATCATGGGGTTCGTTTCGAGCTCCCCTCCGGGGTACTGCATTGCCGCGAAATTGCTTCTCTTGTGAAAGAATACGGTCGGATCGGCATTGGACAAGCTGCTATGTCCTCCTTTGCTTCCGTATACGTGGGGGAGAAGATTTTTCCCGAAGAGGCAAATGCTGAATCGCAAAAGGAATGCATTTTGTCGGAGAACCGTTTTACGCACCGATTGGCGTTGGAACGCGACGAATTTTATCAATGGGCGGTTCTGGATCCGCGGTACAAAGAGACCTTTGAGCAAGCTGAAGGGATGCTGGATTGCCCCAAGACCTTGGGGCTGAAGATCCATCCTTCCTATCACGGCTACGATATTATGGAGTACGGTGACCGGATTTTTTCCTTTGCGGATCGTTTGGGAGCGGTGGTGTTGATGCATCCCCAGCACGTGGAGGAAATTTCGGCTTTGGCAGATGGGTATCCGAATATGAAGTTGATTATTGCGCATCTCGGTTCTATGGGGCATATCACCGCTATGCTTCGCTCAAAGGCAGGGAATATTTATACGGACACCTCGGGCAGAAACATTTCTTCCAATCGCATTTTGGAGTATGCGGTGGAGAAGGTAGGGTCGGAACGGATCTTGTTTGGCACGGACACCTATTCTGCGGCAATGCAGCTGGGGCGCATCATCCTTGCAGATTTGGATTTAGAGGATCAGAAAAACATTTTGTATCGAAACGCACTGCGGCTTTTTCACCGTGCTTTGAAATAAAAGGAGATTTTTGGAAAATTAAAGCAGACCGTTGCTTTCCCTTGAAAAAAATGATAAAATACCAAAAGAAATCACCAACGTGAGGTTTTTATTTATGAGAATGAGAAAAAAGAAGCATACCGGCGAGCGTTTGGAGGCTTGTTCGCAGCTTTTGATTACCGAGCCCGAAAGCCACAAGGGGCAGTACCGAGCCTTATTCCCCGTGGAGGATGGAGAGAAAAAGGCGCTTCATCTGGAAATCGGCTGTGGTAAGGGTGCATTTATTTTGGAGCTTGCCCGTCGCAATCCCGACGTGCTTTACGTGGCGGTGGAATACTGCAGAGAAGCTATGCTTCTTGCGGTGGAGAAGCT
>JAZOSM010000039.1:0-4810 GCA_045657125.1 Eubacteriales bacterium | reverse complement strand
GAACTTGCTTCTCTGAACCTGACTCTGATCGACTTCAAGATCGAAGTTGGTTACGACGAAAGCGGCAAGATCTACGTTGCTGACGAAATCACCCCCGACATCTGGCGCGTGAAAGACGAAAACGGCAACATCCCCAATCAGTTGGACTGCAGCAATATGCTCGTTGAAAAGCTTCGTAAATTGAAATAAAAAAACACGAAAGAGGCAGGTTACCCTGCCTCTTTTTTGAAAAAAGGAGATCGTTATGAAAGATCAAAATTGTGCTTACTGTATGGGCGGTGAATTGCTGGACAAATTCGGCATTTACATTTGCCCCCTTTCCGTTTCCGATCTGATTTTGTTCAAGGAACAATCCAAGCCCGGCAGAGTGATCGTAGCCTACAAGGATCACGTCAGCGAGATCGTAAACATTTCCGAGGAAGAACGCAATGCATTTATGGCTGACGTTTGCCGCGCGGCAAATGCCCTTCACAAAGCCTTTGCACCCAAAAAGGTCAATTACGGCGCTTACGGTGATACCGGCTGCCATCTGCATATGCATTTGGTGCCCAAGTATGAGGGCGGCGATGAATACGGTTCCACTTTCCAAATGAATCCCGACAAGGTTTATTTAACCGATGCGGAATACGCTGAAATGATCGAAAAGATCAAGGCAAATCTGTAAAAAAAAGAAAAGCCCCGGGGGGCTTTTCTTTTTTATAAATTTTGTTCGATGACTGAACGGGCGTAATCGGAAAGCTCTTCGGGCTTAGACTCCTTGACACGGTCGGCAGATACAACCTCCAAAACGGTGAAGGTCGTATCGGTTCTGCGGAACGGAAATCTGCCATGATAGGAATTGGTCCCTTGAATTTTACAGATTACCATAGGACAGGCGGCTCGCTTTGCCATAACGAAAGCACCTGTTTTAAACTCCAGCAGTTTTCCGTCAAAGCTACGGGTTCCCTCGGGGTAAATGCCCATGGTAAAGCCCTGAGAAGAAATCAATTTTGCTCCCTGATGGATGGTACGCATGGCGCGCAGGGGATTATCACGGTCCAGAGGCAGAAAGCCGATTTTTTGAATAATGGGTCCTGCAATGGGAATACGCATATTTTCTTTTTTTGACAAAAATCCGAGACGGCGACCCTTCATCAAAACGAAAGTTACCATCGGGTCAAAGCGGGACAGATGGTTACATACCAAAACACAGGGCTCCTCGGGGATTTTCTCGACGCCCTCCCCTTTTACTCGGAAGCGGAAAAACTCCAAAATGCAGTCCATTGTGTGATATGCCAAGGGGCGCAAAAACAGATTATCTTTTTCAAAGGGCTTTTTGCTGTAACAAAACAAACTGATGATAAACAGGTACAAAATCGCAAGACAGGTAATTCCTGCGAAAAACAGTGCCCACAGAGGGAAAAACAACCAAAATGATTTCGCACAGCAGCACCAAACTACGCTGAAAAAGCCACCGAGCCAAAAGAACACACGCAAGAGCATTTTTTCATTTTCTCCTTTCAAAATCAACGAATGACATTTTACTACAAATCCTCTCCCTTGTCAACCGAACAAAAAATGATAAAAAATTTGCTTCTTGCAGATTTTTTATCAAAAGCATCTTGACTTTTCCCTCCACCTTTGCTATAATAATCAGGTGAGCGAAAGCGAACAAAAGAATATGCGGATGTGGCGGAATTGGCAGACGCGCTAGATTCAGGTTCTAGTGGTAGCAATACTGTGTGAGTTCAAGTCTCGTCATCCGCACCAAATAAGAACGAAAGTTATGATACCAAAGGTATTGCAACTTTCGTTCTTTTTCTATGCCTCAAAAGCCTTGGGGAATAAGAGCTTCTGGCATTATGGCAGAAATGATTCGTTTCATTGTGGGAGAATAGTTTCATTGTCATTGAAAAAACGACAATTTAGTGATATAATGTGATAAATTAGATGCTATATTTTTTATTATAATTTTAAGGGTTGTGGAATACAAAAAGAAAAACTCATGAAAAGTTTATTGAGGAAATGAAATCTATTGCTTGCCATAGAATGATGGACGGAGGTGTACCGATATGACCGACAAAAAATACATTCGGCTCGGTCATAAAAGCCAAACAAACCGAGAAAAATTACTCACAAAAAGATTTGGCTGAAATGCTGTTTGTAACCGAAGGTGCGGTGAGCAAATGGGAGCGAGGCGTGTCATATCCCGACATTACGTTGATTTCCGATATTTGCCGTGTCCTTGACATAAGCGAACACGAATTGATTACCGCATCAACAGACACTGACACACGAAAGATGAAGCACGAAGCACGAAATTTCCGTGTGATTCGTAGCATATGGTTTTGGGTTCCCACTATCTCCTATGCCGTTGCGCTGCTAACCTGCTTTATTTGCAATCTTGCAGTCAACCATACACTATCCTGGTTTTATATCGTATTGACAGCTTTGATTTGTGCTTATGCGTTTATCCCTACATTTACCTCTTTTTTTGAGAAGAAAAAACTACTTGTCTTTACGGTAACGAGTTTTCTTTCCATTTGTCTGCTCCTATTTACCTGCGCGGTGTATACGGACGGGCTATATTGGTTCCCTGTGGCCTGCATCGGTACGTTGATGGGGTATATTTTGGTTTTCGGAACGATTTTGCTATCCGGAACAAAGCTGTCCCAATTTAAATTTGTAATAGTTTTTACGGCAGTTTTGGTACTAACAATACTGATTCTTTTATGTGTTTATAGTTGGCAGCCCTTTAAGCTAGGGTCGGCAATTCTCATAACGATTTATGCGTACATTCCCGTGATTTTCTGTTCTGTGATTTGTATGTTTTCTTTTGATGGATTCTTTAAGGCAGGTATTTGTACGGTTCTAGTGTCTTGCGCGTATTACTGTATGGGGTACGTCACAAACGCACTGTTTGGACTAAATGAAAACCATTATGAAGTGGATTTTCACAACTGGGTGCAGTGCGTTACGGGAAATGTCCACTTGATTGTTATAACAGCAATGCTGTTTGTCAGTACTGTTTTGTTAGCAATCGGTTTTTTAAAAATTCGAAAAGACAAGAAGTAAACCAATTCCAATTTGTCGAACTGATCGCACACTACTTTTACTTACTCTTACCTCAATTTCGCTCCGTTTGGTTACTCTTTCCCAAGAAAGAACGAAAGTTATGTAAAAAGAAAGAATTGCAACCCTACATATAAAATGCAACTTTGCAACCCAATGTAACCCGTTTTAAAAGTTGCGTTATCTTGCAAAAAAAGATAAAATTCTGTATAATAGATATATAGTCAGGTTTGAAAAAGCTGATGGAAAGCGAGTGAAATTCTTATGGAACACATCACGGAGCAAAAGAGATTTAAAAGGTGGTATCCGCTGAGTTACCCGGGCTTTTATAACGCAGAGCTTGAAGAAACCCCTTCCCTCACCCACGAGCACTGTCGGGTGGACGTATCTGCTTTCAGAGAGGAACGGATTTTTTTACACGCAGTATCGGAGGAAGAATGCCCCTGCTCTCTGACGGATGCCGATGGACGGATTTTCAAGCAGTGGGAAGCATCGGCTGAAGAAATTACGATTCCCGAAAATGCACTTTATCTGTATTTAAATAACAACTATGCAAAAAATCCCGATTTCTACCTTTCCGTTCCCGAGGAGAAAAGAAAAAGAGAAAACGGTCTTTTGTTTTACGAAGATTTTACCGACGGATGCCTTTTGGACGGAAATGACTTTTACAAAGAAATTCCCGCCGAAAGCTGCACGCCTGCAGGACTCATTCTCCCCGTGGGAATCGAAAATGCCTTGGTGATCCATAAATCCACGGCACTGGACAATTGGAGTTTGACGGCAGAGGTAACCGCGCCCAACGGCGACGAGGCCATTTGCCTTGGAACCCGTATTACCCAGGGGCGCCCTTGCAAGCACGGTTCACTGTGCTGTGTGGATCTTGCTGAAAAGGAGCTTCGCCTGTACCGCGCCAACCCCGGAACGGAAATGCCCACAGAGGTTTTACAAAAAGCAAGTCTTGAGGGCTTGATCGACAAGGGCGAATTCACCGTAAGACTTGAGAGAATCAACGTTGCCATCCGCGCCACCGTGATCAATCAGGCCACGGGAAACAAAATCAGCATTACCCAAGAGTTGATGCAAGAAGAAGCGCCTCCCGCATCCATTGAGGGGGCATGTCGCGCCGGAAAAATGTTTGATTCACCGCAAATTTTCGCCTTGTCCGGCTCTCCCCTTCTACGCAGAATCTACGGCTCGGCTAAGGCATTTCCCAAGGTGATTTTCTTTGGTGACAGCATCACCCAAGGCGCACACAATATGCCCGAAAAGGGATGGGCGCAAATGTGCGCCGCCGAAATCGGAAACAGTATTTGCTGCGGCCGCGGATCGGGTGATATTTGGAGTTGTCTGAACCAGGT
This sequence comes from Eubacteriales bacterium, assembly GCA_045657125.1. GTDB lineage: Bacteria > Bacillota > Clostridia > Oscillospirales > SIG627 > RGIG5579. Next base: position 401 of record JAZOSM010000039.1, on the reverse strand, counting down.
TCGCACCATGCTCCCCACTCTCCGCCCCAAGGTAATCGTGGTAACCATAGGCGCAAACAATCGGGGCAACACGGTTTCATTGGACACCTTAAAAAATCTGTATGAAAAATTCATTTTTATGGCGGAATATTACGGTTCCATTCCCATTATCAATTGCATTACCCCGAGTTTGCGCGAACACGTAGAGCCTACCAATCAAATCCTGCGCACTCTCGGCGCGCTCAAAAGCCGCTTTGATCTTGCTCTGACGGAAAACAACGTAGTGGGCGGAAAACAGCTTCTCGAAACATATTACGTAACGGATCGTCTGCACCTGAACGCGGCGGGAAATCTTGAGTTATACCGTCGTATTATGCTGGACTTTTCCTGGCTTTGCAACTTATAATCAAAAACAAGCCGCA
>JAZOSM010000038.1:0-3037 GCA_045657125.1 Eubacteriales bacterium | reverse complement strand
CGCCCTTCCTTGTAATAGGGAAAACGGAGCTTGCGAAAATTGGGTGCCTTGAGGTCAAAAGCGACCGCCGCATAATCCGGCTTTAATGCCTCGATATGACGCAAAAGGATATTGAGCATGCCATAAATGGCGTTTGTGTGCTTGCCCTCCTTGGTGGTTAGGGGGCGGATGCCGTAAAAGGCACGGTTTAATATGCTGTTTCCGTCTACGACGAGAAGGTTTTTCATAGGTTTCCTTTCTGCTTCGGTCAATCGTCGGTGCTATGACTGAAGTCCAAGGTCGTTTGTGCGGAAGAGCCTTGCTCATCGTCGTCAGCACCGGTTTCTTCTTCCTCGTTTGCGGCACTTTGGGCATCGTGCTCCTCTGTTTCCTCTTCGTCAAAGTGGAAGGTTTCTTGTCTGGGATCCTCGTCCGTAATGTGGGTCTCGTTGTCGATCTCATAAGGCGCATCCGACGTGTCTGCCATTTCTGTGGCAAAAACGTCTTGCTTCCCTTGCTCGGAAACCGAAAGAGGGAAGGACAGCATGCGGGCAACGACGTATAGGAAAAGTGCGAGCGAAAGGAAGTCGTGCATCACGTTTCCGACCAGTGCCTCTCGCTCCACGGCGGCGTAAACCAGTCCGGGGGCGGCGTTGGCGGCGGTAAACACCATGCAGATCATCCCGATGGGAAGAAATACGGCATCTGATATTTTGCCCACATGGAAGCGACATTCCGCTAAGAAGAAAATAGCCACAAAGAAGAAGGTGATCTGGTCGAAAATTTTGATGGGGCTATTCAAGGTGAAGGTGGTATCAAAGTAGGCAAACAGCGTGTAAAAGGCGCAAAGGACGGCAACGCCCGCCCCCGAAAAAAGACGCACGCGCGTGTCGTTTCCGCCCAAAGCGGAATAGACGAAATGAGCAATGGCGACGAGCGCAAAGCCTGCCATAAGTAAAAACAGAATACGGGCAGGACCGGAGGGGAGGCCGTTTTTGACCATTTCAAGCAGCAAAACGATCAGCCAAACAAAGCCGGTCATCGCAGAGAGGGCGGAGGCAAAAATACCGGGAAGCGTCTGGTAGGACACGCGGTTGGAAAGAAAGGAGCGGAAGAAGATCCCGAAGCCTACGGCGATGACCAGCGAAAGGACAAAGAGAAGCGGCATAAATATATTTGCCGCCGCCCCACTTGCAAATTGACCGAGATTCGGCTCGTATCCGTTTAGTAACAGGATGGAACGAAAGACGGATGCCAAAACGGCTAAAACAAAGCCGATGAGGACGGAAAGAAGATAAACTTTTTTGGTTGAATGGTTCATACGGTACGCTCCCTTTTTGCAAAAAACTCTAATTTTTTTGTGTAGTTATATTATATAATAAAAATGAAGGAAATCTGCCGTTTTTCTCCGGGCGTTTTCTCGTTCGGGGAAGAGACAGGCTATGCTGTTATTGTAACGCATACTTGTGAAGAAAATGTAACCAAATGACCCTTTTGTGCAATTTTGCCAAAAAATAACTGAAAAAAACGTGAATTTTCTCTGCAAAGGGTGAAAAAAATTTTTGGAAACCCTTGCATTTTAAGAGGAAATACGATATAATAGTAGGGCTTGATATGCGATGAAGCGGAAGGTTGCCGTTGTGCGACGGGTAATTTCCGTGGAGTATGTCCGAAAAATCGGGCGAAAAGAAGCACCGCATAGAGCTTTTCTCGTAGTGTTCCGGGCCAAGCCTTTAGGGCGATTCCCGGTTTTCATTCGAAGGAGCTTGAAACGCACGGAACGGTGTGAATGAAAATGCGCCCCCCTGAAATATTATAAAGGAGGCAAACAAAATGGCAAAGGAAAAAATCAGAGTGAAGCTGAAGAGCTACGATCACACGCTTGTGGATGCTGCGGCAGCCAAGGTTGTGGAAGTGGCTAAGAGAAACGGCGGTACCGTATCGGGCCCCATTCCGCTTCCCACTGACCGTGAGGTCATCACGATCCTGCGTGCGGTTCACAAGTACAAGGACAGCCGCGAGCAGTTCGAGACGCGTACCCACAAGCGTCTGGTCGACATCCTCAATCCCCAGCAGAAGACCATCGAGGCTCTTATGAACCTTGAGCTTCCCGCCGGCGTTGAGATCGAGATCAAGGCGTAACCACTTTCCCGAAAGGGAACATCACATTAACCACTATCCGTGGTCACGTTGGTGCGATCGGGCGACCGAAAATTCAAACGCATCAACCAATAACGAACGGAGGCAAAAATGAAAAAAGGCATTATCGGCAAGAAGCTGGGCATGACCCAGATCTTCGATGCAAAAGGCAACGTGATACCCGTAACCCTGATTGAAGCAGGCCCCTGCGTGGTAGCACAGAAGAAGACCGTTGACAACGACGGTTATGACGCTCTTCAGCTCGCATTCATCGAGACTAAGAAGAAGAACGTAAACAAGGCACAGCTTGGTCATTTCGAGAAGGCTGGCGTTTCCCCCATGCGTCATCTCAAGGAGTTCAGACTTGAGGATTGCAGCGCGTATGAAGCAGGTTCCGTGGTAACGGTCGAAACCTTCGCCCAGGGCGACAAGGTCGACATTACAGGTATCACAAAGGGCCGCGGATACACCGGCTGCGTAAAGAGATGGGGTCACCACATTCTCAGAATGACTCACGGTACCGGTCCTATTCATCGTCAGCCCGGCTCTATGGGCGTTATCGACCCGGCTAGAATCTTTAAGAACAAGAAGATGCCCGGTCAGTACGGTAACGAGCAGGTTACCATCCTTAACCTTGCAGTGGTTAAGATTGATGCAGAAAAGAATCTTATCGCAGTAAAGGGTGCAGTTCCCGGTTCTAAGGGCGGCATCGTATTTGTTCGCGATTCGGTTAAAGCATAACGGAAGGAGGAATACACAATGCCTAATATGAAAGTTGTTGATATGGCGGGCAAGGAAGTTGGCGAAATCACTTTGTCTGAAAAGGTTTTCGGCGCAGATGTGAATGAAGCAGTCCTCCACACCGCAGTTAGAGCATTCTTGCTCAATCAGAGACAGGGCACTCAGTCCACTCTTACCC
>JAZOSM010000037.1:0-21504 GCA_045657125.1 Eubacteriales bacterium | reverse complement strand
GGCACAATCTACCAAAAGCACACCGTCAAAGCCAAACGCGGAGGCGGTACGAATCACCGTACCCACGTTTCCCGGATCCTGCACGCGCTCCAAAGCAATAAGTTTTCCCGTTTTGGTCAAAGGCGCAAGGGCGTGAACGCGGGAAATGGAATACACGGAAACAAGTCCCTGAGACCCTTTTTCCGTGGTAACCTTTTCAAAAGCGGAATCCGAAAGCAAAAACAATTCCGTATCCGCTTGAGAAAGCACCTCCTCGATCTTTTCACGCAGGTGAGATGCCTTTTCGGAAAGATACACCTTTTGCGGAAGGAGACCCATCTGAGCAAAATCAAAAAACAAAGTTATGCCTTCGGCGGAGAAAACGTTCTCGCGATCCCGAAATTTTTTATCCGAGAGAGAAGACGCAAATTTCACCGCAGGGTTTGCACGGCTTTCAACTTTTTTCCACTCCATAAGAAACTCCTTTCCACATTATTTCTTTATCATATACCAAACCGATACAAAATTGCAAGTTTTTTCTATATTATTTTTTTATAAATGTAGAATTTTTTTCAATTTCGAAGCAATTTTCCGAAAAGTATCACAACTTTTTAAAAAAAATTAAAAAAAGTCTATACAATTTATTTTTCTTGTGCTATAATTAATTCTATGAAAAAAGAAATTTATAAAAAGGATCTTTCCGCTTCCAATCCTGCGGAACAAGGGGTTGTAGCAGGGCGTAACGCCGTGCTGGAACTTTTGGTTTCGGGACGGAATATCGAAAAGATTTACCTTCAAAAAGACGGCGAGGGCAGTCTGAAAAAAATCGTTGCCATTGCCAAAGAAAAAAGAATTCCCGTTTCTTTTGCTGACAAGCAGAAATTGACTTTTCTGGCGGGCGGCTCTTTCCACCAAGGCGTGGTTGCCGTAGCTCAGCAAAAAGAATACGCCACCCTAGATCAGCTCTTTGAAATTGCCCGCGAACGGGGCGAATCTCCATTTTTCGTCATTGCAGACGGCGTGGAAGATCCTCACAATCTGGGCGCACTCATCCGCTGCTGTGAGGGCGCAGGTGCACACGGAATTATCATTCCGAAAAACAAAGCGGTCGGCGTAACGCCAACGGTAATCAAATCCAGCGCGGGTGCCGCTGAGCATTTGGCTGTTTGCCGTGTGACGAATCTGGCATCTGCCATGGACAAGCTCCGCGAGCGCGGTGTTTGGATCTATGCCTGCGAAGCAGACGGAACCCCTTATGACAAGCAAGATTTCAGCGGAGCCATTGCCATCGTTTTAGGAAGCGAGGGCTTCGGTATCTCCAGACTGATCAAAGAAAAAAGCGATTTCATTATCTCCCTGCCCATGCGCGGAAAGGTCAATTCTCTAAACGTTTCCTGTGCGGGCGCCGTTATTCTCTACGAAGCGGCAAAATACAGATAATTTATTTCGGAAAGGATTCATTATGGCCTCTGTTTACAAGCTAAAACGCAAAAACACAAAGATTCAAGACAAAACAGAACTCAACCAAAAAGAAAATTTGACCCCTGATCTTTTCCCTGAAAAAAAGGATGCTCCCGCAAGCTTTGAAGACGAACTGTTCGCTCCGAAGCCGACTTCCGCAAAATTGGAAGAAATTTACACAACGACCGGCGGAATGGTGGGTGAGGCTTCCAAAGAGGAATACGATAAAACCGCGTCCTTGTTGAAAGACGTATATTCCGACAACCGTTCCTCCGTGAAAAAGCAGGTTGATCTTTTCGAAGGCACTCCTGCAAAAATCGGTGAGGAAGCTTTTGCGGATACTTCCAATATGAACGAAACGTCTTACGGAGCAGATTTTATCGCAAGTCTCGAAAAGATCAGCATCAAAGCGGAAGAAATCCAAAACCAAGCTGCCGAAGCAGCAGCCGAGACAGAAGAAACCGTCGATAAAAAGGACGAGGAAGTCATTGAGATTTCCGACGAAAAAGAAGAAGTCTCCGAGCCTGTACTTCAGGCGGAAGAAACGCCCAAAGAGGATGCGGTTGATTCTCAAAGCCTTTTGGATGCTCTGACCGTTCAGAAGGTGGATTCCGATAAGCTGGAAGAAGTTTTCAATGCTGCAAACGGCACCATCGGTGTAGACGCTTCCAAAGAGGAATTTGATGAAACCACCGATTTATTGAGAGAAATCTTCGGCAACGAGCGCGCCGCCGCAAAAGCAAAGCAGGCAGCAGAAGCCGAGAGCGAAGCTGTTCCTGCAGAGCCCGCAGAGGCTGTGGCAGAAACGGTCGAAGAAGCCGCTACCGAGGAAAAAGCCGAGGAAGAATATATCGCAGATCACGGCGGAGAAGCCGATAAAACCATTGACTACATTGCCATTCACGACGGTGAAGGTGAAAAGACCATCGAATACAGTTCGCTCGCAGGTCTTTCTCCCGATCAGGTTGATCCCTCCGTCATTGCACCGGCGGCAGTTCCTCCTTTGGCAGACGAACTGCAGGTTTCCAAAGAGTCTTTGGTAGACGACCCCTACAACAGCACGTACGAGGATGCGGAAACGAACTTTGATCGCAAGCACGTGCTCCCCGATGAATTCACCTCTCCCGATCAGTACGATGAATTCTCCGAGCATCTGAGAAACAAGAATTACCGTAATCTTTCCGCTTTGCTCTGGACGTTCCTGGCATTCCTTGCAGGACTGTACATTGAAAGCGCAACCTTCTCCAAGATTTACCATCCCGAATTTCTCAAGCCCGGCGGTGATTACAACGCCATTTACCTTTTGGCAGATATGCAGTTCATTTTCATCTCTGCCCTTTTGAGTCTCCCCTCTTTGATCAACGGTGTCAAGTCACTTTTTAAAGGCAAACCCGACCGCAACACGGTTATGTTTATTCTGTACCTGTTCACTGCATTGCACACGGTCATTCTGCTGTCCTGCGGTGCAAAGGAATACCCCTTGTTCGGTTGTGTTGCTTCCCTCTTTGCGTTCTTGAACTCCTTTGCCAATCTTTTGGATGCAAAGCGCGTTTACCGCACCTTCCGCATCTGTGGAAGCAAGGGTGACAAGATCGTAGCAAAGCCCCTCGCCTCCGACAGTCCCGAAGCAGAAGTTTTCCGCAACGAATTGGAAGGCGAACCTCAATTCTTCTCCATTCAGAAAGCAAAGTTTATTGACAGATTTTTTGCCCGTTCAAACGAGCAAGCCAAGATCGAGCGCTCCTTTGCCTGGGTAACTGCCATTTCCCTCTTTATTTCCGTTGGTTTTGCGGCGCTTTCTTATTTCAGAGATCCCGACATCGCAAACACCGCGTCCAACTTTATGACCATGATGGTTATGACCCTGCCTCTGTCCTGTGTTTTCAGCATTTCCCTTCCCTTTGCACACATCGCTGCAAAGTCTGAGAAATTGGGCAGTGCCATCGTCAGTCTCTCTGCATCCGAAGAATATGCCGCCGCTGACGTAGTTTCCTTCACCGACAGAGAAATTTTCCCGCCTAAGAGTGTAAAGATTACCACCATCCGTACCTACGGACAAACCAGAATTGACAAAGCAATTCTGTACTCCGCCATGATTTTCCAAAAATTGGGCGGACCTCTTTCCGAAGTATTTAAGAAGACCATTTCCGGTGTTGTGGCAGAGATTTCCGAGGACTTCGAATTCAAGGAAATCACCGCAGACGGTATGTGTGCTTTCATTGAGGGTCAGGACATTTTCGTTGGTAATAAGAACTATCTTCTCTCCTACGATTTCGGTTACACCCGCGATGAACAGGATAAAGACTTCGAAGCAAAGCAAGGCAAGATCATGTACATGGTCATCGGTAACGAGCTTGCCGCGAAATTTTATCTCCGTTACTCCATCAGCAAGCAGTTCAAAAAGACTGTTTTGTCTCTGTTCCGTTCCGGCATCTGCCCCGCAGTAAAGACCTGCGACCCGAACTTTGATTCCGCTTTGTTCCGTGCACTTTTGCAGAACAAGAAAATCCCCGCAGCCATTATTAAGAGCTGTGAAGCCATGAAGGATGCACCCGCCGTTGAAAGAAGCGATAGCGGTATCGTTTGTGTCAGCTCCATTGCAAAGCTTCTCAGAACCTTTAGCTTCTGCGAATCTCTGCGCAAGGTAACTCACACCAACGTTGCCATCAAGATTCTCTCTGCCCTTGCAGGAATCGCAATCGTTCTTTTCCTGTTCTTTGTTGGCGGTTTAACGAAAATCACCACAATCTTCGTACTGATTTATCAGTTGCTGTGGCTGATTCCCGTAATTTTCCCTTCCCTGTTTGAATAAACAAAAACAAGTGCCGATTCCATCGGCACTTTATATCCACCCTTAGCGCAACTGGATAGAGCATCAGATTCCGATTCTGAAGGTTGGGAGTTCGAACCTCTTAGGGTGGGCCAGAAAAGAAGTAACTTTTGTCTACCAAAAGTTACTTCTTTTTTTATCCAAGCCGCAGGCTTGGTATATCATCACCGCGCGAAGTGCGGTGTATATCATCAGCCCCTATGGGGCTGTATCTCATCACGCGTCAGCGTGTATTTCCCAGCGACTTGATGAGATACAATGCTACGCATTGGTGATATACCGCAACAAGTTGCGGATGATATACAAGGCTTACGCCTTGATTTATTTGCGAAAGCGCGATATAATACGTTTGAAAGGAGTGGTTTATATGTCAAAAAATTATTTGTTGACCTATGCAGAACAGCTTGCAACTGATGTCGAATTGCTTTGTCAAAACATAAAAGCACCATCCAACACTCTTTTTCAGCTTCGCAAAAGTTCCAGTAGCGTTTATGCTAATATTCGTGAAGCCAATTACGGACAAAGCAAAGCGGATATGCTCTCGAAATTTGAGATAGCCCTCAAGGAAAGCAGCGAAACTGAGGGGTGGCTAAAGCTGTAATATATAATACAAAAGTAATAGATGAAGATACCTATAAAAGTCATAGAAACCTTTGCGGTCGTATTAGGAGAATGCTTATTTCAAGTTGTAAAACGCTAAAAGGAAAACTGCAGGAGGGGTAGGATGAAAAAAGTATTTATTATCGTTTATGAAAATGAACTTGAATTTGACAGCGGTTCTGATATAGTTGGCGATCGTTTTGTAAATTTAGATAATACAGTAGAATATTGCGGTTCTTGGGGAAAAATTCAATTCAACAAGAATGAATGTTTAAAATCAATTTCGTCTACTGTTAATTATTTCATTCAATCGCTTGAAAAAGAGCAAATATATTTTGGATGCGATAAAGAAGATGTTCTGGAAATACAATCATTGATTTTAAGTGAAAATTGTGAGGTTGCTATCATTCCATACGCTGATTTTATGTGTTAAAGTGTACTTTTGGTCGTTTTTACCCCTACTTACGCTACTTTTAGTCGCTCTTCCTTTTCAGTAAATGAAAAAGGGGAGCAGTTTGCTGCCCTTTTGTTTTTTTCGAAAGAAACGCCAAATTTTATTGAAAAAGATAAAAGGGCGTGGTATAATCGTTTCATTGGGAGAAATTTGACGGGGGATAATTCTATGTGGTTTGTATTTGCACTCTTATCCGCGGTGTTTGCGGCGCTAACCTCCATACTGGCAAAAATTGGTATTGACGGAGTCAACTCCAATCTTGCAACTGCCATTCGAACGGTGGTTGTGGTGGTGATGGCTTGGGGAATGGTGTTTTTGACAAACGCGCAGGGCGGAATTGCAGACATCAGCAAAAAAAGTTGGATTTTTCTGATTCTGTCGGGTCTTGCAACGGGATTGTCCTGGCTTTGTTACTACAGAGCTCTGCAAATCGGAGAAACCTCCAAGGTGGTGCCCATTGATAAGCTCAGCGTTGTGATCACCTTGGTTCTTGCATTTACCTTTTTGCACGAAAAATTCACGCCGAAATCTTTGATCGGTTGTATTCTCATCGGAATCGGCACGCTGATTATGGTCCTGTAAAATTCAACGATAAGATTAAACAAGGAGTTTCTTATGAAGATTCAATACCTCGGAACGGCGGCAGCCGAACGAATCCCCGCCGTCTTTTGCAACTGCCCCACCTGTCAGAAGGCAATGAAGCTGGGGGGAAAAAACATTATGACCCAGTCCCAGGTTTTGCTTGACGACACCCTTTTGATCGATTTATCCGCGGACGCGTGGATGCACTTTATGAAGCTTGGCAAGACACTGGAATCCATCGGACACGTACTGTTCACCCACTCCCACTACGACCATTTTTCCGTTACGGAAATTTTGATGCGCTCTACGGGAATGGCAAAGGACGTCAGTGTGGAAACCATGCATATTTACGCAAGTGCTGACGTGATCGGAATCATTGAAAACAATCTCGCTTCCTGCTCGGAGAAAAAGCGCGCACAATTGTTGGAACGACTTGCTCTGCACACGCTGGAATACTACGTTCCCGCGGAGATTTGCGGTTTTACCGTAACGCCCTTCCCTGCCACCCATGCAGGAGAGGAAAAGGCGATGATTTTCCTTATTGAAAAGGACGGAAAAGCGTTTTTTTACGGAAACGACACGGGCATTTTTACCGAGGAAATCGACGAATATTTGGCAAAGAACAACAAGCGCGTAGATCTTTTAAGTCTTGACTGCACCAAGGGAAATCAGCCCTTTCCCTACGCCCATCACATGTCTATGGCGGAGGGCAGAATCATTGCGGACCGCTTTATTAAAAAAGGGATCGTAGACGAAAAAAGCCTTTTGTATTACACTCATTTTTCCCACAACTGCCAAAACGTGCACGACGAGCTTTTGGAGATTGCAAAGGACTACGGCTTTTCCATTACCCACGACGGATTCACCCTGGAAATCTAAAATTTCATCGATGCTTTTCCGAGAGAAAACTACGGTTTTCTCTCTTTTCTTTTTTCAATGAATCCTGCAAAAAATCACCGTCGGGACTTGTAATTTTATATAGAGTGTAATATAATGTATTAGATATAATAGGTGTTTTGTATCCACACAAGAAGAAAGGATAAAACATGGCAGCCTCTACTGAAAAACTTTTATCAATCCTGGAAGAAAGCGGAAAGCGTTACGATACGGAAAAGATCCAACGCGCTTTTGCCTATGCCGAGGAAGCACATCGAGGACAATTCAGAAAATCGGGTGAAGAATACATCTATCACCCTCTTTCCGTTGCGGAAATATGCGCGGAGCTGAACCTTGATACCGACGCCATTTGTGCCGCCCTGCTTCACGACATCGTAGAGGATTGTCCCGGAGCAAGTCTCGAAGGAATCAAGGACGAATTCGGCGGAGACGTTATGATACTCGTAGACGGATTAACAAAACTGGTTGCGATTCCTTTCGAGGACAAGGAAGAAGAACATATCGAAAACCTGCGCAAGATGTTTTTGGCAATGAGCCGCGACATCCGCGTAATCCTTATTAAGCTGTGCGACCGACTGCACAATATGCGTACCCTTTCCTCCCATCTGGAGGCAAAGCAGCGCTTGATCGCATTGGAAACCATGCACGTATACGCGCCTTTGGCACACCGACTCGGTATCCAAAGAATTAAGCAGGAATTGGAGAGCCTTGCCCTGCAATATCTCGACCCCATCGGTTATGAAGAAATCCGCAACTGGATCGACACCAAATACGGCGAAAACCGTGACTTTATCGAAAGAATCAAAGCGGAAATCGGAGAAAAGCTTAGCGAACAGTCCATGGAATTTTCCATTAAGGGACGCGTAAAAAGCATTTACTCCATTTACCGAAAAATGTACCGTTCCAGCAAAAGCTTTGACGAAATCTACGACTTTTATGCGGTTCGTATTATTGTAGATTCGGAAATTGCCTGCTACACGGCATTGGGACTGATTCACGAAATGTATCACTCCATGCCCGGCAGATTCAAGGACTACATCTCCACACCGAAGCCCAACAACTACCGTTCTCTGCACACCACGGTAATCGGCAGAGCAGGCGTACCCTTCGAGGTTCAGATCCGTACCACGGAAATGCATCAAATCGCAGAATACGGTATCGCCGCCCATTGGAAATACAAAAGCGGTCAAAAGAGTGGTGACGGAATGAACAAGAAGCTGGAATGGATCTCCATGCTTCTTGAAAGTGAACAGAAGTCTATGGACTCCGAGGAGTACCTGACGCCTTTAAAAATTGATATTTTCGAAGATGAAATTTTCGTATTCACGCCCAAGGGTGACGTAGTTACCCTGCCCACGGGATCTTGCGGTATCGACTTTGCTTACGCCATTCACTCGGGTGTGGGAAACAAGATGGTAGGTATCAAAATCAACGGCGCCATCGCACCCATTACCACCGTTTTGCAGACGGGTCAGATCGTGGAGGTTATTACCTCCTCTGCTTCCAAGGGCCCAAGCCGAGATTGGCTGAAGGTTGTAAAAAGCGGTGAAGCAAAGAATAAAATCCGCGGTTGGTACAAAAAGGAAAAACGCGAAGAAAACATTCAGCTTGCAAAGACTGAAGTGGATAAGGAATTTGACAAAATCAGCAAAGGTCTGCCCGACGAGGAAAAAGACCGCATTATGCTTACCATTTGCAAACGCCACGGTCTGGAGAGTTTAGACGATCTGTACAACTCCATCGGCTACGGCGGCATTGCCATTTCCAAAATCCACGTTAAGATCCGTGATGAAATCGAGCGCAGTCTTGCCGCAAACACCCCCGCTTCTCTGGAAGTAACCCATATCTCTCAAAATGCCAAGAAGGAACAGAAAAAATCCAGCAGCGGCGTAATCATCGAGGGATTGGAAAACTGCCAGGTGAAATTTGCAAAATGCTGTTCTCCCCTGCCCGGTGACGAGATCATTGGATTTATCACCCGCGGCTACGGGGTATCCGTTCATAAATTCTCTTGCCCTCACGCACAAAGCGGTCTTGCAGGCGCTGAAAGAGACCGTTGGATCAACGCTTCCTGGTCACAGTCTGCATCCGAGGAAAAGGGTCAGGCAACTTACAACGCCACGCTTTGGCTTTTGGTTGCCGATAATATCGGTGTAATGGCATCAATTTCCACCGCCCTGGCGGAAATGCGTATTCCGATCTCCGCCATCAACACGCAAGCTTCTGCCGAGGGAACCAGTCTTTTGACCATTACCATCGGAATCAAGGGCAGAGATCATCTGAACGCAATCATTGAAAGATTGAAAAAGAACAAGGAAATCCTGCAGATTCGTGTAGGAGGAGAAAAATGAGAGCCGTTCTTCAAATTACCGAGAAAGCAAAACTAACCTGCGAGGGAGAGACCATCTCCACTTGCGGAAAAGGAATGTGCATCCTTTTGGGACTGCATCAAAACGATACGAAAAAAGAAGCGGACAAGGTCATTGACAAACTTCTGAAAATGCGTATTTTCCACGATGAAAACGGAAAGCTGAATCTTTCCGCCCTGAAGGTCGGCGCAGATATTTTGGTTGTATCCAACTTTACGCTGTACGCCAATCTGTCCTCCCGCAGACCCGATTTTCTGCAAAGCATGAAATACGAGCCTGCAAAAGAGCTTTACGAATATTTCCTTGCGAAAATGCAGTCTGAAGCCGATGCCCTTCGTCAGGAGGGCGATCCCGAGGTAAAGGTTTTCCCCGGTGTATTCGGCGGAGATATGAAAGTGGAAATCACCAATGACGGCCCCATTACCATCGTAGTGGACACGGAGAATTTATAAATGGAGATTTCCGCTTCCTGTGAAGCAAAGCGTTTGAATCTATATCACTTGGCGTCCCTTTATTTTCACGAGAATACGGAAAGCCTTGCGATTCAGGCAGACGGTGATGAAAACGCCGTTTCTCTTTCCGTCCGACAAAACGGGCGAACCCAAAACGCCGTGGTCAAGATCAACACTCTGCTCCACAAAGAATTTGCCCGAGCAGAAAATGCAGCCTTGGCACAAGCTTTTGCAAAGGCGGCGAAAAATTTTACCGATTACAATCCGCCTTACGGACTTCTTTTTGGAGTTCGTCCCGTCAAAGTGCCCGTATTTTATCGAAAAAACGGATACGGCTACGGGGAAACCAAGAAAATTCTGCTGAATGAATTTCTTGTTTCGGAAAAGAAAGCAGATTTGCTTTTGGATCTTTGCGAAACAGAGCTTTCCTTTGAACACACGCTGTCCGAAAACGACGCGATGCTGTATCTTTCGATCCCCTTTTGCCCGACGCGGTGCAAATATTGCTCTTTTATTTCCTCTGCGGCGCCCGATCATCTTGCAATGATCCCGTCGTATCTTCTGCAAATGCAGGAGGAAATTCGCAAGACCGCCGAGGTTTTTGCCAATGCCAACCGTAAGCTCTGTGCAGTTTACATGGGCGGCGGTACTCCCGGAATTTTATCTGCCGAGCAGATGGAATCAATCCTTGAGACGGTTCGAGGCTCGTTTGACACCTCTCTGATGCGGGAATTTTGCGTAGAAATGGGCAGACCCGACACCATCACGAAAGAAAAACTCGAGGTTTTGAAAAAAATGGGTGTCGATCGCATCAGCATCAACCCGCAATCCATGAAAGACAAAACTCTGCGCCGCATCGGAAGAAGTCACAGTGTAGACGATTTTTACCGTTCGATGGAGCTTGCAAATAATTATCATTTCAATTCCGTCAACTGTGACCTGATCGCAGGTTTGGAGGGAGAAGCGCCTGAGGATTTTCTTTATTCCTTGGAAAACGTTTTATCCCTTTCCCCCACCGACGTAACCCTTCACGCGCTGTGTCAAAAGCGCGCGGCGGACAAAAACAGTTTGCCTGCTGAAAACACCCTTTGGCAGACTGCCATGCAAGAGGCACACGAGATCTGTATAAATCAAGGGCTTGAGCCATATTATCTATACAGACAAAAAAACGCCGCCGCAGATCTCGAGAACACAGGCTTTTCACGCAAAGGCTCCATTGGCATATACAACCTTGCCATGATGGAGGATTTGTGCGATATCTTTTCTTGCGGAGCAGGAGGAATCGGAAAACTTTTACCAAAAGTAAAAGGCGACCGCATCCGACGCTTCCCCGGATTTAAATATCCTTTCGAATACGTATCACATCCCGAAAAATGCGACAGCAGACTTGAGGAAATGCGGCAATACCTATAAAGGAGACGCGCGTCCAATGCTCATCTTTCCCAAAGAGAATTCATTTTCCCCCACCGAACTGATCCAATCGGAAGAACAGGCGTATCAAAATCAAATCCGACTTGCCGTGCAAAGCATTCTGGATCGTAAAACACGTTTCGTATTTCTTGCAGGACCCAGCTGCAGCGGAAAATCCACCACTGCATATCGGATCGGCAACGCTTTGGAGCGTGCAGGAAAGCGGGTGCTTGCTTTTTCCACCGATGATTTTTTCTTTGACAAGGAACGGGCAACTTTAAATCCCGACGGGACACCCAATTACGATGCTTTTTCACACACGGATTCCGCTTTGATCATTGAAACCCTTCGCAGTTTGAGCAAAAGCACGCCTACCCCCATGCCCGGTTACAACTTTTTGACCGGGAAGCGGATTTTGTGCAGACAAATGGTTTCCCCTTCTGACTACGACGTTTTCTTACTGGAAGGGATTCACGCGCTAAACGACGTAATCCTTGCGGGAATGCCCGAAAACGAGCCGTATCTCTGCTTTTATCTGGACGTTACAAAATCCGTAAGAAGTGAGGCAGGGGGCGGAGTGTTTTCTCCGGAACGCATTCGTTTTTGCAGACGTCTCATTCGTGACTACAAGCACCGCGGCGCATCTGCTGATTTAACGGAAAAGCTTTGGCGAAACGTTGTGGAAAAGGAAAAGGAGATTCTGCATCCTTTTCGCAAAAATGCTTTTTCTCTCATATCCTCATCCCTTTCTTATGAAATCGCAGTTGAAAAAGAGGAAATCGTCACACTGCTGAAAAGCGTTACCCCCGACAGTCCGCTGTTTCCACGCGCACAAAGAATTTTGGAAGATCTTCAATACTTCCCCACCTTATCAGAACAATTGGTGCCGCAAGGCTCCGTTTTAAAGGAATTTATCGATTAAGGAGACTAATATGTCAAAAAACAAGCAAACGTTCGTTTCGGGCGCTTTGATTTTGGTTCTGTCAAACCTGATTGTCAAAGCTGCCGGAGCACTGTTTAAAATCCCTCTTTCCGACGTAATCGGAGATACTGCAATGGGATATTTCGGAACTGCGTATTCCATCTATTCCGTATGTTTTCTCATTTCCACCGCGGGACTTCCCGTTGCCATTTCCCGAATGGTTTCCTCTGCCATTGCCAAGAGGCGGCGCGGCGAAGCGGAATCCATCTACCGCGTCTGCTTACTGATCTTTATCGTGATAGGACTTTTGGGCACGAGCATTCTGTTTTTTGGCGCCAATTCTCTGGCAAAGCTGATTGACAACCCCGAGCTTTCCATCTGTATTCAAACGGTTTCTCCCATTATGTTTTTCATTTGCCTGGTATCTTGTACGCGAGGTTATTTCCAAGGCAATCAAAACATGATTCCCACCGCAATTTCACAGGTGATCGAGGTAATGGGCAAATTGTGCCTTGGTTTGGTTGCAGGTATCTTTGCAAAAAGACAAGGCTACAGCGACCCCAAGGTTGCCGCATTTGCGCTAAGCGGTGTTACCCTGGGTGTCATTCTTTCCGCAGTCTATATGACCTTTGCAAAAGCCGTTGCAAAGCGTGACCGCGAACTGGATCTCGATTCGGCGTGCCGTTCCAAAAAAGACATTGCAAAAGAACTGATCGCCATCGCGATCCCCATCACCATCTCCTCCAGTATTATGAGTTTGACCAGTGTAATCGACTCTATGGTTTCGGTAAAAAGACTCAATGATGCTTGTATCGGAGTCAGTTACTTCTCGGGAAATCTGGACGAGCTTGCAATGGCAATTTACGGCGCTTATTCGGCAAAAGCCATTACTCTTTTCAATATGCCCACGACCATCGTTCAGCCCTTTGCCATCAGCATTATCCCCGCAATTTCCGGTGCAGATGCCCAAGGAAACCGCGAGGAATTGAAAAAGACCATTGACTTCACCTTCCGTATGGTAGGTGCAATCGCACTTCCCTGCGCCTTCGGAATCGGCGTTATGTCAAAGCCGATTTTAAATCTTTTGTTCTCTGGCAACAAGGTACTATTCACGAACAAGGCCGGAACGGAATTTCTTTCCAACGAAGTTGCAGGAACCATGCTTACGATCATTGCTCCCGCAATTGCTCTTGCAGGACTCATCACGGTCAGCGCCGCGGTTTTACAAGCCAGCGGTCACGAGAGAAAAAGCATTCTTTCCACTTGCTGTGGCGTTGTTACCAAAGCAATTACCATTTGGCTTCTGATCGGAACACCCGGAATCGGACACTTGGGAATTCCTCTTTCCACCCTGCTCTGCTACGTAGTGATGTTCCTGTTTAATATGTTCTTCCTGTCCCGCTACTTAAATTACCGCTTGAATTTCAAGAAAACATTGATGATGCCCCTGATTGCAGCGGCAAGCTGCGGTGCAGTGGCAGGCGGTGTTTACCTGCTCCTTTCTCCCGTTCACGAAAAACTGGCTACCCTGATCGGTATTCTTTGCGCCGCGATCGTCTATGCCGTAATTCTGTTCCGCGGCGGCGGATTCAGCATAGAGGACGTACTGCAATTGCCCAAGGGTGAAAAAATCGCAAAGCTTTTGATCAAAACTCATCTTTTGAAAGTATAAAGAAAAAGAAACTGTTTCTGACGAAACAGTTTCTTTTTTGTTTTCAGATCAATAAACGTCGGGCGTCTTACGATTCAAGTGAAGGTCTTCAAGCATATCCACCAAATCATTTGCAATATTCTCACCGGTACCTGCTACGAAACGGGTAGAATTTACTTCATAAGCACCGTTGGGGAACGAAGTTGCGGCAGGCATATAGCCGTGAGATCCATTGGAATAGCCGCACATAAAGGTCATAGCGTAAGGGGAATTTGATTTTACAAACATTCCGTTACGGTGATCCATTTCCAAAGGTACGGTTGCAATGGCAAATTCGCCAAAAGAAAGAGAGGTGATACGAACGTTGTAGGTTTTTCCGTAAGACTCAACTTTGTCTTCTTTGACCGTGCCCTTGTGAATCTGATAAGTGGTCTTGATCTTACCTGCGGAAACGGGAGTCAGATTTGACATTGCCGCAATCATCGTAGCCGCCAAATCCTGTCCGTGCTTAACGTAGTCCTCGTGATTCTGCGCTTCACCCTCAAGTTTGCCGCTGGGAACGATGCTTCCCGCCGCACCTTGGAAATAAGCACAGTGAATGCCAAGCTCATCCTCTACGGCATCTCGAAAGACACCGACGTAGTCGGAAGAAACTTCCGTTCCGTTTTCAGAACCTACTGCCGTAACGTGACACTGCCAATTGCAAAGGGCAATATCCTTTTTTTCGTCACGGTCAAATACGAGGATCTGCAGCTGTGTATCAGGATCGGATTCGTGATAATAAACGTCGGGATCCAACATTCCCTTCATAGCCGTTCCGCCTGCAATGGAAGTATCCGTTGCCCACTGACCGTCATAACGCAAATAGCGGCGAACGTAGCCAAGGTTTTGGGTATTGGTTCTTGCCATTTTCATTTGTGCGGGAGCAAGATCGGCAATGGCTTCTTTGGCAATGCTTACCATCTCACTCTTTACCGTTTCCAAATAATCCGCCACAGTAGAATAGTTCCAGTCCAGCGCAGGAGCAGAATGGGAATGTGAGGCATTTAAAAGAATATTTTTCACGGGAACACCCGTTTCTTTTTCAAGAAGCGTCGTAACGGGTGACCACAGATGATCTTTGCCGATTCCGATGGTATCAAGGTTAAACAGAAGAACAGTTTGCTCGCCATCACAAATGGCGGTACAGGAAATACAGATATCATCAATTACCGTGGTGCTGACTCGCGTAGATGCGTTGCCGTAGCCACCGAGACCCGTGCCTGCAGGAGGATTTACCACGTGGCGGGAAAAGCCTGCAGAAAGGGTAAAGGGCGGTGTGTTCAATTGATAACGATCGGGAAAGAGAATGTGAAACAAAAGCTGAATGGCATCGTCAACGTCAGCCTTGCCATCGGTATTAAAGTCCGTTGCCTGATTGGCGGGATACTGATCGGGAAAGTTTAAATTGAACAGCAAATAAACGGCGTCGTCCGTATCGAATTTTCCGTTTCCGTCCAGGTCGCCAAGCACTGCTGCCTGCGTATTGATGCTCAAGGGAACTGCCAAGGCGGACAGCAGAATCATCGCAAGAAAAACACAAAT
This sequence comes from Eubacteriales bacterium, assembly GCA_045657125.1. Taxonomy (GTDB): domain Bacteria; phylum Bacillota; class Clostridia; order Oscillospirales; family SIG627; genus RGIG5579. The sequence goes on along the minus strand of JAZOSM010000037.1, from coordinate 6,313 downwards.
AAGTCGTTTCATCGTTTTCTTCATAAAAACTCCTGTAATACTTAATTTCCGTGAAGTGAGTTCAGCATACTTACAAGTTCTTTTACCATCTGTTCGCCCGTGCCGGCAACGTAGCGGCAGGACTCAACCTCGTATCCCCCGTTGGGGAAGGAACTTTCTGCGGGAATATAGCCGTAGTTTCCGTTGGAATAAGCACTCATAAAGGTCATAGTATAGGGAGAGTTTTCTTTGACGTATTTGCCAAGGCGGTGATCCATTTCGTTGGGGGAGGTGGCGATGGCAATATCGCCGATGGCATAGGTACAAAGACTGACTTTTTGTGTTTCACTTCCCATATTAACCACTTGTTCTGCATTGTGCTTCAATTCGATCTGCTTGGTAAAGGTTTCAATCTTGGTATTTTCGGCAGTAGTCAAGGTAGGAATCGCAGCGATCAGAACGTCGCCGATCTCCTTGCCGTGCTTTTTGTAATCGCCGTTGGTCCTCTCGCCCTTAAGCTTTCCGAAAGGAATGGTACTGCCTGCCGCTCCCTGGAAAAAGGCACAGTGAACGTCCAGCTTTTCCGCAACGTAATCGCGGAAGGCACCTACGTAGTCGGAGGATACCTGACCACCGGTGCGGGTTCCCACATTGGTCACGTGGCACTGCCAGTTACAAAGAACGATGTCCTTTTGATTGACGCGGTCGAAGTACAAAATCAGCATTTCCCGATCGGGCTCGGACTCGTGCTTAAACTTTTCGGGATCCAGTGTATTGGGCCAGTTGCCCCAAAATTCGCCTGTTTCCTTTTTGACGTAGCGGCGAATGTAGCTGAGATCATTGGTCTCGGTTTTGGCATACTTCAGTTCACAGCGGTCCAGATCCGCCATCGCGATCCTTGCAGCCTTGAACACGCCCTGGTAGAAGGTCGTCATATATTTGGTCATATTGCCATTGAATACGTTGATCGCAGGAGCAGAGTGGGAATGGGAGGAATTGATCAGAATGCAATCCTGAGGAATTCCGAATTCCTTTTCCATTTGCTTGGAAATATAATTCCAAATCGTACGAGTCGTGCCGATGGCATCCAAGGAAAAGAGAAGCAAAGTTTTCTCAGAGTCGGTAACAGCAGCGCAGCTGATGCAAATGTCGTCGGTAACGTGGGTACTGGTACGCTCATCAGCATTGCCGAAACCGCCGAGGCCTACACCGGGACCCGGATTGACCACGACCTTTCCAAAGCCTGCGGCAAAGCCGGAGGGATCGTGGATTCCCTCAACAAGGATTTCGTCCTCGGTGTTTTTCACTTCTTCCACCTTCGTTTCAGCCGTCGTCTTGGTAGGTTCTTCCACGGAAATTACAGAAGAACAGGCTACCGTACAAAGAGCCAAAAGGCAGCAAATAAAAGAGAATATTTTTTTCAAAATCTCATCACTTCCCATACAAATTATATCCATTTACAATAAAATAATTATATTTTACTTACATATAAAAGTCAAGAATAATCCATGCTTTTTGTACATTTTTACGAAAACATTGACAAGCAAAATAAAAGACAATATAATAAGTTTCGAGAAAAGGAGGTCAGAAATGGATACACAACAAAACAAGTCCTTTTTGGACGCGCTTTATGAAGAACGAAATGCTTACCACGGTGAGCTTCACGATCACTCTTCCAGCGGCGGTACCAGCGACGGAAAACGCTGTCTTCTCCATTGGAGAAGCGCAATGGAAGCTTTGGAAATAGACTTTGCAACCATTTTGGATCACAGGCAGGTGCGTCACATGTTTCTGCCCGCGTGGGATGACGAGACCTTTATCGGAGGATCGGAGCCCGGCACCCGCATCTCCGACCTTGAATGCGAAAGCAACGCTATGCATTATAATATGGTCTTCGCCTCTCCCGAACCCCTTATGGAGCTTTTGGAGGAATTTGAAGAATTCGAATACACCGGCGGTGCAGAAGGACATTTTAAATACCCTAAATTCACCCGTGGGCGTTTCGGCAAGCTGATCGACACAGTCAAGGAAAAAGGCGGCTTTTTCGTGCACCCCCATCCGAAGCAAACCATGAAATCCGAATGCGCTTTGGATTACTATTTCCGCGATGAAACCGGCATCGAGGTCTTTTATTACAGCTTTGACCATCCCCACACACAGGAAAACTACAAGCTGTGGACCGCACTTCTGGCTCAAGGCAAGCGCGTATGGGCATGTGCAGGCGGTGATAAACACAAATGTGCAACCGACGGTTCTTTGACTACGGTTTATGCAAAAAACAAAAAGAGCAGTTCCCTTTTACAGCACATTAAAAAAGGTGACTTTACTTGCGGCGGTGTCGGCATCCGCATGTGTATCGGCGAGACCCTGATGGGTGGCTGCACCGAATTTGAGAACAAAACCCTTTCCGTTGCCATCGGTGATTTTCACAAGAGATACAACGAGCCCGGTCACAAGCTTCGTTTTGATTTGATTGACGAAACGGGTGTGGTTGCAAGTCTTCCCTTTTCTTGCAAGGATCCCTTCTCTTTCCAGTTCCGTGCAAATCCCCAAGCGCGTTTTTACCGTGTAGAGGTATTTGATGAAACACGGGGATTCCGCATTGCCATCGGCAATCCCATCTGGAACAAAAAATTCTACGAATAAAAAAATACTTCGTTGCAAATTGCAACGAAGTATTTTTTGCACTATTTCAAATACTCCTTTTCCCAAAGAAGCAAAACGGAAGCAACCAAGGCAAGTGAAATCCCCAAACCTACCAAAGAAAAATTCGCAATGCCGTACATCAACGGCAACAGTGAAAAAACCGTACCGACCAATGAAAGGTAAAAGCAAGAACGAAGATTTTTCTCTTTTTTGAAAATGAAGAATAACACGAAATTTGCCAACAAAAGACAGGTCAGAATTGCCGTCAAAAACGGAAAAAAGTTGGCGTAGCCGTAAGGGGTAAGACTAAAATAGGAATAAGTTTTTCGAATGGGATCACCGTCGGGCTGACCAAACTGCAACACCGCGCCCCAAGGCAACAGTTCAAGTCCGAATGCAATCCAAGCGGTAAGAAAAGCAACAATCGTTTTCTTTTTCATACAGACCTACAGCAGATTCAAAAGTTTTTTCAAAGCCTCGGCTCTGTGGCTGATTTTATTTTTTTCCTCCGCAGAAAGTTCCGCGGCTGTACAACCGTACGCGGGCAAATAGAAATAGGGGACGTAGCCGAATCCACCGTTCCCCCGCGGTTCGTCAACGATCTCGCCGTGAAGGTAGCCTTCTGCGTGATACTCCGTTCCATCGGGTAAAACAAGAGATACGGCGCAAGTATAATGGGCAGAGCGCTGTTTGGTATTCCGAAGTTTTTCCACCAAAAGACGATTGTTTGCTTCATCGTCTCCGTGTCTGCCGCAAAATCTTGCTGAATAAATACCGGGAGCGCCGTCCAAAGCGTCCACGCAAATTCCGCTGTCGTCCGCCAAGGCGGCACAACCTGAGATTTCTGCAATTTCACGTGCTTTTTTATAAGCATTTTCCAAGAAGGTGGCACCGTCCTCCACGGTCTCGTGGACGATGCCTGCTTCCTTCATAGACAGAATTTCTTCAAATTTTTCACCCAAAATCGAACGGATCTCTCTGAGTTTCCCTGCGTTGCCCGAAGCAATGATTAATTTCATATCAATCCTCGTAGATGGGGAATTTCTCGCAAAGCGCTACAACCTCGGCAGAAACTCTTTCCTTATTGCCCTCAAAGTCGGTAGCGATGTCGCGAATCCAAAGGGCGATCTTTTCCATTTCCGCTTCACCGAAGCCACGGGTGGTAACGGCGGGAGAACCAAGACGGATACCGCTGGTAACGAAAGGACTTTCGGGATCGTCGGGGATGGCATTCTTATTTACGGTGATATGCACTTCGTCCAAACGGTGCTGCATTTCCTTGCCGGTAACACCGAAATTACGAAGATCGATGAGCATCAGGTGGTTATCGGTACCGCCGGAAACAACGCGGAAGCCTGCCTTTTCCATTGCCTTTGCAAGTGCTGCGGCGTTGGAAACAACCTTCTTCTGATATTCAACGAATTCAGGCTTCATTGCTTCTGCAAAAGAAACTGCCTTTGCGGCAATGATGTGTTCCAAAGGACCGCCCTGCAATCCGGGGAATACAGCCTTATCAATGGTCTTTGCAAGTTCTTCCTTGCAGAGAATCAAACCGCCGCGAGGACCGCGGAGAGTTTTGTGAGTCGTGGTGGTAACAACGTCAGCGTAAGGAACGGGAGAGGGATGGAGACCTGCGGCAACCAGACCTGCGATGTGCGCCATATCTACCATATAGTAAGCGCCGACTTCCTTTGCGATCTGACCGATTTTTTCAAAGTCGATGGTACGAGAATAAGCGGATGCGCCTGCGATAATCATCTTGGGCTTGCACTCCAAAGCCATGGCACGAATGGCTTCATAATCCAGAACCTCGCTCTTTTCGTCAACACCGTAGGAAACGATGTTGTAGTACTTGCCGGAAATGTTGGCGGGAGAGCCGTGAGAAAGATGTCCGCCGTGAGCAAGAGAAAGACCCATTACGGTTTCGCCGGGCTGAACCAATGCAAGGAACACGGCAAGGTTTGCGGAAGCGCCGCAATGAGGCTGAACGTTGGCGTGATCAGCACCGAAAAGTTTCTTTGCTCTCTCGATGGCAAGAGATTCTACCTCGTCAATATACTCACATCCGCCGTAGTAACGCTTATCGGGATAACCTTCGGCATATTTGTTGGTCAAAACGGTACCTGCGGCAAGAAGAACCGCTTTGGAAACGATGTTCTCGGAGGCAATCAACTCAATATTGTGTCTCTGACGGCCAAGCTCACGGTCACAGGCTGCGTAAAGTTCCTCGTCGTACTGTTTCAATTCCTCAAAAAAATTCATGTCTTCTATCTCCTTATAAATTAAATTTAATCAATATCGGCAATCCGGCCGGGTAGTACTTTTACACTGCGCCAATCCTTTGCACTATGGAAAACAGAAAGCTCCACGGGAATGGCGGTGGGATTGTAGACCTTGCTTTGATCTGCAAAGAATTCCAAGCTTCGATATGCCTTCAAAAGCTCGAAGAATTCGATGTTGGTGCAATACCAAACGTCCTCCCTGCCACCAACGTACTCGAACAGCTTTTCCATTACGTCCCAGTTATCGTCGTCCACAAATTCATAGCTGTGTCCCCAAACGGAAAACAGATACGGAACCTTTCCGTATTTTTTCGTAGCCTCCACGAATTTACGAGCGTCCTCCATCAAGGTCGGATCGGTGTGCTTTGCGGTGCACTCCCAACGAAGAGGCTCTGCAGGTAAATCGAATTTATGGGTGCGGGCTGTCACTCTGGCATAGCGAAATCCGCAAACCCTCAAGGCCTCTACGGTTTTATCGTCGGTCTGACCGTAAGGATAGGCAAAGCCGCGGCATTGCACGCCAAGCAGCTCTTCGATATTTTTTCGGTCGGAGATCAAATCCCAAACGGCAACGTCCTGCGCCATATAGGGATAATAACCGTGAATGGCACCGTGTGCGGCAATTTCCACCAGATCGCGGTTTTCATCATAAAAGGCTTTCTGCTCCTCGGCGTTGAAAATGGGATGTGTACGGGTCGGATTAAGCTTCTCGGCGATCTGAAATCTTGCGGAATTGACGTTGAAGGTTCCGCGGATTCCGTATTTACGCATCATTTCTACCAAGCGAAGATCACTTTTGACTCCGTCGTCGTAGCTGATGGTAAAGGCCTTGCTTTTTCCGCCGGGGAACTGAAGATGTACGATTTTAGCCATAAAAACCTCCGAAATTAAAATATTAGATCAAAACTTCCGTCCAACCGTTTTTGCTCAGTTGCCATACCGAAGAAAAACCGATCTCCTTCAGTTTTGCAAGAGATTCTGCAAAATGACAATCAAGGGTCGATGCGGAATGAGAATCCGAATTGAGAACGATTTTACCGCCGCGGTCCAAAATTCTTCTCAAAATGAAAGCGTCGGGATAAACTGCCTTATAACCGCGGGAAATGGCGCCCGTATTCATTTCGATGAACGAAACGCGCTCAAAAACCGCGTCCAACGCCTCCAAAGCAATCTTTTGATACGCATCGGTGCAGTCGTCGTAAAGACCGAATTTATTCAAAAGGTCAAAGTGTCCCAAAACGTCAAATTTCCTGCTAAGGGCGTTGTTTGCCACCACGTCGTAATACCGACGGGCGTATTCCAATTTGTCTCCGCCGAAAAATCTCTCAATGGCATCCGTTTGTCGGGCAAGAGAGGCATCGATGGGAAGATGAAGTCGGATCGTAGCCATGTCGTTCTGTGAGCCA
>JAZOSM010000036.1:0-18131 GCA_045657125.1 Eubacteriales bacterium | reverse complement strand
GATTTGAAGAAATTGAAGCAGTTACCCCCGTTGATATTTTGCGCCGTGGCGGTGTTTTGGTTCGCACGTGCAGTATTACTTCCTCCCGTGTTGTAAACGGTGCTCACGGCATTCCTTTTACGGCAGATACAACCCTGGACGAGCTTGCCGACTCCGAGGAAGTAATTTTGCTTCCCGGCGGTATGCCGGGTACGCTGAATCTGAAAGCCTGTGATCGCCTGACTGAGAGAATTCGTTCCCACTATGCAAGCGGCGGAATCCTTGCTGCGATTTGTGCAGCACCTACCGTTTTCGGTGAACTGGGGCTTTTGCAGGAAGAAAGTGCAACCTGCTATCCCGGAATGGAGGACGGTCTGCATTGTAAAACGGTTTCTACCGAAAAAAGCGTTCTTTCCGGAAGGGTGCTTACTTCCCGCGGTGCGGGCACTGCGGCAGATTTCGGCTTTCGACTGCTTTCTCTTTTGAAGGGTGAGGAAGTTTCAAAGCGCCTGGCACAGACGATGTGCTATGAGGAGGCAGAGCTTTGAAGCTGAAATCGACCATCTACGCGCCGATTTTGTTTGGTGCGATTTTATGTCTTGCAGGAATCGCGTCGGTTCTTTCCCGCCTGATTGAGCGTATTTCCGTAGACGTTTTCTTGTCTTCGATGATGCTTCAGTTCATCGTGTTTTTGCTTCCCCTTGCTTTTTATTGCAGGGTGACGGGCTTGAATATTTTATCCGGCTTGAATTTCCGACAGGTATCGGTTCGGCGCATTCCCTTTTTAATCAATTTGGCATTGATCTTTTTTGTGGGAAGTATGATTCTTCGTTATACGGGCATCTTTTTCTTCGGAGAAGCGATGGTAAAAACCCCCGACGTGGTTCATTTTTCCGTAAAAAGTGAAAATTCTTTTTTGCAGTTCTTGGGAATCGTCGTTCTCCCCGCGCTTCTTGAGGAAGCGGTGTTCCGCGGAATTCTTCTGAAGGAATATCGTACCCACGGTTCCGTTTGGGCGGTGGTAACGACCACGGTTATGTTCGCCATGCTTCACCTGTCCCTTGAGAATTTCGTGTATTATTTGTTTATGGGGGCGGTTTTGGGTGCCATGGCGCTGGCGTCGAATTCCATTTTGCCACCCATGATTATGCACGTTTTGATTAACGCGGCACACGAATATATGCGTGCCTCCGTGGTGGAATATTTGCGACAAGCGGGAAAAAGCTTGTTTTTGCCGTACGTGCTTCTCGCTCTGTTTTTAATGCTGTTCGTTTTCCTGTTTTCCGGTTTGGAAAAGATCTATCGTATCAAAACTGCTGATGAAATCTTGGAAAGCCGTAAGGAGCTTTTGAGAAAAGAATTGGAAAATGCAAGAGCTATGCAGGATGAAACGGTTCGCGAAACAAAGAAACAGGCGTTTGTTCGTGTTTTCCGTGAAATCTATCTTTCACCAACGTTTATCGTATGTATTGTTCTTTTTGCTTTTTTGGTATCCGATGTATTGAAACGAGGTTAAAAAATGAAAGAAACAAACAATCAAAATTCTAATGAAAAGACGATGAAAATCTCTGCTGTCTCTGACAAAAAGAGTGATGCGACTGCTTCCGAACGTAGCAATATGACCAAGAAGATTTCTGTCGGCGGCAAAACGGCGGCAGGGGCTTCTGTCGCAAAAAAACGCAAGCCCGCGTCCAAGAAGACGGCGCACGTTATGACTCCTGAGGAAAGAAAGGCTGAACGAAGCAGAAAAATCGCAAATCACGTTTCGGTAGCTTCCACCATGACGGTCGTTTTGGTTTATATTGCCGTTGTCGTGGGAATTTCCGCAATCATTTCCATTTGCGGTATCCGTTGGGCGAACGATATCTTTGCACTTGTAAAGGAAGATGTGACTGCGGTCGTTACCATTCCCGAAAGCGCGACGCTTTCCGAGGTTTCTACTTTGCTCAAAACCAACGGAATTATTGAGTATCCCTCTATTTTCCGTGCTTATATCGGATTTAAGAACCGTGATTCCGAGACAGCACTTACCTTTAAGGCAGGGCCGATTGAATTGAGCAGTAAACTGAATTACGATCAGATTGTCAGTACGATTCGCGACCGAAAAGCGAGAGGAATCGTTAAAATCACCATTCCCGAGGGCTATACGGTTGACGATATTATCAACCTGTTCGTTTCCCAAGGCATCGGAACCCGCGAGGGCTTTGTGGAAGCTGTTAACAATTACGATTACAAAAATCACTATTTCATCGAACAACTGAAGAAAATTGAGCTTTCTCCCGAAAGAAAGTACCGTCTCGAGGGATATCTGTTCCCCGATACCTATGAGTTCTATGCTGACTCCAGCGAGGTAGCCATCGTTGACAAAATGCTTACCAACTTCGATTATCGTTTTGAAAAGGATTATTATGCAAGACTGGATGAGCTCGGTATGAATTTGGACCAGGTGATCACCCTTGCATCCATCGTCCAAATGGAAGGTAAATTCGGTGAAGACCTCTATCCCATTGCAGGCGTATTCCACAATCGTCTGAAATCCAGAAACCTGAAGCGTTTGCAGTCCGACGCGACAATCCAGTATTGTCTGCCCGAACGCAAGGCGGAGCTTACTTCGGCAGACCTTGCCATCGAAAGCCCCTATAACTCCTACCTGAACACAGGTCTTCCTCCTTCCGCAATTTCCAATCCCGGTTGGGAAGCAATTCAGGCAACCCTCTATCCCGAAGAACACACTCACTATTACTTTATTTCCGACATCGACGGTTCTACGATCTTTGCCGATACCGAAGCACAGCATGCCAATAACGTTGTAAAACTTCGTCAGGCAAAGAAAACAGGTGTTCCCATCGACTAAGAAAGGAATTTTCATTGGAAAAAATAATTTTGATACTCGCCTTGGTCTTCTCGGCAATATCGGCATTGATTTCCTTGCTTACCCTTCTTTCCGCACGGAAAGGGGAGAGAAAGGATACGGTCGACAGAGAGGATCTTGAGCGAATGGGCGAGCGTTTGGAAAGAAGCCTCGGCGTTGTCCGCAGTGAAATTACACAGGAAAACGCTCGTTCTCTGGAATCGTTTTCCCGCGCACAGCATCAGTCTCAAAGCGACGTGTTTTCCCGTCAGGATAAGCGCCTTGCAGAATTGACCGAGCATATGAATGCGGCTTTGAAGGGCGTTGACGAGCGTATGGCTCAAATGAATGCGTTTCAGGAGAAAAATTCTCAAACGCTTCGCGAGACCGTTGATGCAAAGCTTTCCGAACTGCGTCACGGCAACGAAAAAAGCCTTGCCGAAATTCGTCAGAGTGTTGATGAAAAATTACAGGCAACGCTGGAAGAACGAATCAGCCGTTCCTTTAAAGAGGTCAGCGAGCGTCTTCAGCAGGTTTATCAAGGACTTGGAGAAATGCAGACCCTTGCCAACGGTGTAGGTGATTTGAAAAAGGTTTTGTCCAACGTTAAGACCCGCGGCATTCTCGGTGAGATCCAGCTTGGTTCCATTCTGGAAGAAATTTTGTCTCCCGATCAGTATGAAACCAACGTTGCGACCGTTCCCGGATCATCCAATCGCGTGGAGTTTGCCATTCGTTTGCCCGGTGACGGAGACGGGGTCGTATTTTTACCCATTGATTCCAAATTCCCCGCAGATGCTTATTTGCATTTGCAGGACGCTTACGACGCGGCTGACCCCGAACAGGTCCGCGTGCAGCGCTCTCAATTGGAAAGCCGTATCAAAGCCTTTGCAAAGGATATTCACGAGAAGTACGTTTCTCCGCCCTCTACCACGGATTTTGCCGTGATGTTTCTTCCTACCGAGGGGCTTTACGCCGAGGTAGTGAAAATGGGAATGGTAGAAACCTTGCAGAGAAATTACAAGGTAAATATTGCAGGTCCTACGACGATGGCGGCACTTTTGAATTCCTTGCAAACAGGATTCCGTACCTTGGCGATTCAAAAGAGAAGCAGCGAGGTTTGGGAAGTGCTGAGCGCGGTGCGTACCGAATTTGATAAGTTCGAAGGCGCCCTTCGCGATGCACAGGCGAAAATTGATCAGGCGAACCGTGGTCTGGATGCCCTTGTAGGCGTTCGAACCCGACAGATTCAAAGAAAACTGAAGAATGTTTCCACCTTGCCCGCAGAACGCGCGGTAGAGCTTTTGAAGGAGGCAGGGGATGCAGAAGAATGAGTCGGTTAAAACCTGCGCGTCCAATCGCAAAGCTTTCCACGATTATTTCGTTGAGGAACGCTTTGAAGCAGGAATTGAGCTTTACGGTACCGAGGTAAAATCCATCCGACAAGGCACCGTCAATTTGAAGGATTCGTATTTGATCATTGATGAGGGCGAGCTTTTTGCCAAAGGAATTCACATCAGTCCTTACGAAAAAGGCAATATTTTCAACCGTGATCCTTTGCGCACGAGACGTCTTTTGATGCACAAAAAAGAAATTTTAAAACTGCGTGCCCTTGCCGAACGTGACGGCTATACCTTGATTCCTTTGTCACTGTATTTTAAAAAAGGACGTGTCAAGGTGGAAGTAGGCGTTTGCCGAGGAAAGAAACTTTATGATAAGCGCGAAAGCGCTTTGAAACGCGATTTGGAACGTGAAAATCGCAGAGGAATAAAATTATCAGATCGAGATTAGTATGGAAAAAAATATTCGAAATTTTTGTATTATCGCACATATCGACCACGGCAAGAGCACTCTTGCCGACCGCATTTTGGAGCACACGGGTTCCGTTGAAAAACGCGAAGTGGAAGCACAGATGCTAGACGATATGGAACTGGAAAAAGAGCGCGGCATTACCATTAAGGCGCGTGCGGTTACTCTGGATTACAAAGCAAAAGACGGAAAGACTTATGAGTTCAATCTGATTGATACCCCCGGCCACGTGGACTTTAACTACGAGGTTTCCCGTTCACTGCGCGCTTGTGAGGGTGCGCTTTTGGTGGTGGATTCAACCCAGGGCATACAGGCACAGACTCTTGCCAATGCCTATCTTGCCGTAGATCACGACCTGGAGCTTCTTCCCGTCGTCAACAAAGTGGACCTTCCCGCCGCCGATCCCGAAAAGGTGAAAGCGGAGATTGAGGACGTAATCGGCATCCCCGCAGACAACGCCCCCTGTGTTTCTGCCAAAACAGGCTTGAACATTGAGGACGTTTTGGAGGGAATCGTAAAGTATATTCCCGCGCCCGTAACAAACTCCGAAAAGCCTTGCAAGGCTTTGATTTTCGACTCTTTTTACGATGCGTATAAGGGAATTATCGTTTACTTCCGTTTGTTTGAGGGATCTCTTTCCGTGGGTGACCGTATTCGTATGATGAATACCGGTGCAGAATTTGACGTGACGGAAGTTGGTACGATGAAGACCTTCGGTTACGCGCCCTGCAAGACTTTGGTTTCCGGACAGGTGGGATATTTGACCGCCTCCATCAAAACCCTTGACGACACTCGGGTAGGTGATACCATTACTTCTGCGGAGAATCCCACCGACGAGCCCTTCGAAGGCTTTAAGAAGGCTTTGCCCGTGGTCTTTTCCGGTATTTATCCTGCCGACGGTGCAAGATATAACGATTTGAGAGAAGCTCTTGAAAAACTTCGCCTGAACGATGCAGCGCTTTCCTTTGAGCCTGAAACCAGTGCCGCGCTGGGCTTTGGTTTCCGTTGCGGATTTTTGGGACTGCTTCACATGGAAGTCATTCAGGAACGCTTGGAGAGAGAATTCAATCTGGATTTGATCACTACCGCGCCCAGTGTAATTTATAAGCTGGAGCTGACAAGCGGTGAAACCATTTTTATTGATAACCCCACCAATTATCCCGCTGTGGAAAATATTGCCATGGCATATGAACCCGTGGTTCGCGCAAGTATCATTACTCCTGTGGAATTCGTTGGCGGTATTATGGATCTGTGTCAGGACCGCCGCGGCGAATTTGTGGATATGAAATACATTACGCCCACCCGTACCGAACTGCATTACAATTTGCCCTTAAATGAAATCGTCTATGACTTTTTCGACGCCTTGAAGTCCAGAAGTAAGGGCTATGCATCCTTTGACTACAGCGATACGGATTACGTACCGTCTAAGCTTGTAAAACTCGATATTCTGCTGAACGGTGACGTAGTGGATGCGCTTTCCTTTATCGTCCATAGCGACAAGGCATATCCCAGAGCCCGTCGAATTGCAGAAAAACTGAAGGAAAATATTCCGCGTCAGCTTTTTGAAATTCCGGTTCAGGCAGCCGTCGGGGGCAGAGTCATCGCCCGTGAAACCGTAAAGGCAATGCGTAAGGACGTTCTTGCCAAATGCTACGGCGGTGATATTACCCGTAAGAAGAAGCTTCTGGAAAAACAGAAGGAAGGTAAAAAGAAGATGCGTTCCCTCGGCTCCGTAGAGGTTCCGCAGGAAGCGTTTATGGCAGTTTTGAAATTGGATGAATAAACTGAGTCTGTATTTGCATTTTCCTTTTTGTAAGGCAAAATGTCATTACTGTGATTTTTATTCTTTGCCGTCTTTGGATTTGATTTGCGCTTATGAAGCTGCGTTGGCAAAAAGCATACCGTCTTTTTCAACGCTTGTTTCCGATGCCAAAATAGAGACGGTTTATTTCGGCGGCGGCACTCCCGGCCTTGCAACCCCTGCAGGCGTGGAGAAAATATTCTCGTCGTTGCGTGAGAATTTTGTCTTTTCCGACACAGCGGAGATTACCGTGGAAATGAACCCGGAATCCACCACCCGCGAGATTTTAGAGGCGTATCGTAAAGCGGGCGCGAACCGAATCAGTTTCGGAATGCAGTCTGCCATTGACAGGGAATTGGAAATCCTCGGCAGACTCCATCGTTTTTCTTCTGTTCAGAATGCGGTAAGTCTTGCTCGCCAAGTCGGTTTTGACAACATCAGCTTGGACTTGATGTACGGACTTCCGAAGCAAACTCTTTTCGACTTTCGCGAAAGCTTGGAAAAGGCTTTGGAATTAAAGCCCGATCATATTTCCTTTTATCTGCTGACGCTGTCGGAGTCTGTTCCCCTATACCGCCGCACAAACGAACTTCCCGAGGAAGAAAACTTGCGGGAAATGTATCTGTTTGCATCCTCTTTTCTCAAGGAAAACGGCTTTGATCATTATGAAATATCCAACGCCGCCAAAAAAGGCTTTTATTCCCGCCATAATATGGTTTATTGGACGGGCGGGGATTATTTGGGGCTTGGCCCCGGTGCACATTCTCTTGTAAACGGAAAGCGTTTTTTTGTTAAGGAAGGCGTGCAGGAATTTATTTCGGCAGAGGATCCTTTGCAAAGGCTTTCTTCCTTTGAATGCCTCTCCGACAACGACGTTTTCACAGAGTATCTGATGCTTTCCCTTCGCACGAGAGAGGGAATTTCCCAAGGGCGTATCCGAGAGCTTTCCGATGAGGAAACAGCAAAGCGGATTTTTGATAAGTTTTCCCTGTGGGAACGTTACGGACTTTGTACCCGTACCGAAAGCGGCTTTGCCTTGACGGAAGAAGGTTTTTTTGTTTCCAACGAAATGATTACGGAATTGATGTAAACATAAAGAAAGGAATCTTGAATATGAGATCAATTAAGAAAATGATTTGCCTGATTTTGGCATTGACGATGACGGTTTGTCTTTGTTCCTGTGCGTCACAGGATTCGGAAGACGTAAAGATCCCCTCGGGATTTCTTTTGGCGGAGAACGAAAAGACGGACTATTATTTCTTTTACCCCTCCACCTGGCTGTTGGATCGAAACGATGCGGGTTTGACCAGTGCTTACGTATCTGAAAACGATTTTTCAAACGTCAGCATTTCCTCCTTTACGGCATCCAACGAGTATCCGGATTTAATGAGCTACGCGACGGAGTATTACATTCCGCATCTTTCCGGTGATCTGAAGGATTTTAAAGCGGACATGGAGCAGGACGGCGAACATATCAAGAGAACCGATTTGGTAATTGATTCCAATCCGGCTCTTGCGTTTAATTATTCTGCCGCCTTTTATCAGGGAGAAACCTATAATTTCCGCGTTTGGTTCGTTTCCTATAACGGCTACATTTACACGATTCTGTATACTGCAAAGGCAGATTTGTTTGAAACCCATTTGGATGAAGCTACTGCTATTGCAGAGAGCTTGAAATTCAGATAAGGAGTATTATGAAAAAAGAGAAAAATGAACGCTTGGGAAAAGTAGGCGGTCAGGCTGTTTTGGAAGGCATTATGATGCGTGGTCCCAAAAGCTATACCACCGCCGTACGTAAGGCAGACGGAACCATCGTCCGTGACAGCCATCCCAACGAGATCAAAAAGAAAAATTGGTTTAAAAAGCTTCCTTTGGTTCGTGGTGTCGTCAGCTTCGTGGAGAGTATGACCCTTTCGTTCTCCACCTTGAGTTTTGCCGCCGAAGCATTGGAAATTGAGGAAGAAACCAAATTCGAAAAATGGCTGACCAAGGTGTTCGGCAAAAGTTTGACGGGGATCGTTATGTCCCTGGGAACGGTTTTGGGACTTGTTTTGGGCGTTGCGCTGTTTATCGTTCTCCCTGCGTTTTTGTCCGGATGGATTAAAAACGAAGTGGCACGCAAGGTGCTGGAAGGCGTCTTGCGTATCGCAATCTTTCTCGGATACGTTTCCTTGGTTTCTTTGATGAAGGACATCAAGCGCACCTTTATGTACCACGGCGCAGAGCATAAAAGTATTTTTTGCTATGAAAAGGGTCTTGATTTGACCGTGGAGAATATCCGTGCACAAAAGCGTTTTCATCCTCGTTGCGGTACCAGCTTTATGATTTTGATGATGCTGGTGGGGATTTTGATCGGTCTTGCCATCGGTTGGGTAATCCCCGAAACCCGTGAAAACACTTTCCTGTACGTAGGGATTAAGCTTTTGCTTCTTCCTTTGACCGTCGGCATCGGCTATGAGATCATTCGCTTTGCGGGCAGACATGACAATGCCTTCATCCGTGCGATCACCGCGCCCGGTCTTTGGATTCAGCGAATTACGACGAAAGAACCTACGGACGATATGATCGAGATCGCCATCGTTGCTTTAAAATCCGCCCTTACCGACGAGTTTTCGGAGGAGGACGTTTTCGTGGGCATTACCTGTCCCGAGCCGAACCAAGGGGAAAGCGAAGCGCAGGCGGAAACCGAAGAAACAAGCAAAGAGGAACAGGAATGAACGTAAGAGAATTTTCTCTTTTTGTCAAAACCGAATATCGCAAAGAAAACGGAGCGCGCTTTTTTGATGAAAGAGCGCTCCTTTCCGCACTTTTGGAAAAACACGGATTTCATCGCAATGCACCGCTGATGACACCCGATTTAGCCCTCGATCCCGAGAGGGAAGCCGAGATGAAAAAGGATCTGTCAAAGCTTCTCGGCGGTTTTCCCATCCAGTATTATCTTGGAACCGAGTGGTTTTGCGGATATGAATTTTTGACCGAGCCCGAGGTTTTGATCCCCCGACCCGAAACGGAGGATCTGGTGAAACGGGCGTCGGAATTTGTTTCCCGTGACAGTGTTGTCTTTGATTTTTGCTGTGGATCCGGTTGCATCGGGCTTTCCTTGCTTTTAAATCGGCAGGATCTTCGGTGCCGTATGTACGACCTGTCCGATGCTGCGCTGAATTTAAGCGAGAAAAACCGAGAGCGCTTTGCGCTTTCTTCCCGCTGTGAGATCGTAAAGATGGATGTTCTTTCTGCCGAGCCTTTGGCGGAAATTCAGCGTTTTCGTCCGTCTTTGATCCTTTCCAATCCACCGTATTTGACTAAGGAAGAAATGCGGCAGATCCCGGAGAACGTAAAGAATGAGCCTGCTATGGCACTCTACGGAGGAGCAGATGGTCTTACTTTTTATCGGGCGCTGATTCTGCTCTGTGAGAAAACGGGTGTTCCGCTGCTTTGTGAAATCGGCTGTGCACAAAAAGAGGGGATTACTTTCCTTTTGGAAAACCACGGACTTTCTTATGAATTTTATCAAGATCAGGCAGGTCTTGACCGCGTTTTCTTCGCGCGAAAAATAAAATGACGAAAAATACAAAAAAAGCCCTATCTTCGGCAAAAAATTACTTGCAAAAGAGATAGGGCTTATGCTATAATATATTATAATTGTATTTGTAAAATAAAGTGGAGGATTTTGTCATGGCAAAAACGGAAAAAACAACAAAAGCCAAAGCCGAAAAAACTGCCGATATTCAGGAAGGCAAATTGAAAGCCATTCAGACTGCAATGGGGCAGATTGAGAAAAAATACGGAAAAGGCTCTATTATGAAATTGGGCGAAAATTCCGTTATGAACGTAAGTGCGATTTCTACGGGTTCTCTTTCCTTGGACCTCGCTTTGGGAATCGGCGGTGTACCCCGCGGAAGAATTATTGAAATCTACGGTCCGGAATCTTCCGGTAAAACGACCGTTGCTTTGCAGGTTATTGCATCTGCACAGAAAGCAGGCGGAGCAGCCGCGTTCATTGATGCAGAACACGCTTTGGATCCCGTGTATGCAAAGGCGTTGGGCGTAGACATTGACAATCTTCTCGTTTCCCAGCCCGACAGCGGCGAACAGGCTCTAGAAATTGCAGAAGCGCTGGTTCGCACCGATGCCATCGACGTAATCGTTGTGGACTCTGTTGCCGCATTGGTTCCCCGCAGTGAAATCGAGGGTGAAATGGGTCAATCCTCCGTAGGTGTGCAGGCGAGACTGATGAGCCAGGCATTGAGAAAGATCGCAGGTGCCATTGCCAAGAGTCAGTGTGCCTTTATCTTTATCAACCAGCTTCGTGAAAAGGTTGGCGTTATGTACGGTAATCCCGAGGTTACCACGGGCGGTCGAGCACTTCGTTTCTATTCCTCCGTTCGTATTGACGTTCGTCGCGGCGAACAGTTGAAGGAAAAGGGCGACATCGTCGGAAACCACATTAAGTGCAAAATCGCAAAGAATAAGGTTGCACCGCCTTTCCGCGTTGCAGAATTTGATATTCTTTACGGACAGGGCATTTCCCGCGAAAGCGAAATTATCGAAATCGCGTTGAAGTTTGATATTATCCAAAAGAGTGGCAGCTGGTTCTCTTATAACGGAGAGCGCCTTGCGCAGGGTAAGGAGAACGTAAGACTGTTCTTGAAGGACCATCCCGAACTTGCAGAGGAAATTGCCGAAAAGGCAATCGCTTTGTCCAAGGAAGGCCTGGAGGAAAGAGTTTCGGGCGAATCTCTTTTCGATTCCGATGAGGAAGATGATGACGAATTGGGTCTGGGCGACCTGGAATAAGCCCTTAAACCATAACGATTGTAAATAAAGGGAAGGACGGATTTTTTTATTATGATTAAAGTACCCGGACAGAAAGTTACTGCGGAAGAGGTATTTCGTGAGCAGGACCGCGTTGCGCCTTTGAAGATTATTTCTTTGGAGGGAGCGAGCGAACTTGCAAAAAAGGTTGATTATTATTTGGTTTCTTGGGCTAAAAATGCAGGCTGGGATAATTACGACACGTTTTTGCTCCCTGCAGAGTGTCCCCGTTTCACCTCCGGCGAGGCGAAAGGCATTATTTACGATTCCGTTCGCGGCGACGACGTGTTCGTGATGGTAGATGTCGGAAACTACAACATCCGCTATAAAATGTTCGGTCAGGAAAACCGTATGAGCTCCGATGACCACTATCAGGACTTGAAGCGTATCATTCAGGCTGCCAGCGGCAGAGCAGGAAGACTGAACGTGATTATGCCTATGCTCTACGGCGGAAGACAGCACAGAAGAAGCTATCGCGAATCCTTGGACTGCGCTTACGCATTGCAGGAAATGCAGTCTATGAACGTACAAAACCTGGTTACTTTTGATGCCCATGACCCCAGAGTACAGAATGCAGTACCGCTGATGGGATTTGATAACTTTATGCCGTACTATCAGGTAATCAAGGCTATGTTCCGCGACTACCCCGATTTGATGCCTTGCAAGGATAACTTTATGGTTGTCAGCCCCGACGAAGGCGCCATCAACCGTAATATGTACTACGCTTCCGTATTGGGCGTTAATATGGGTATGTTCTACAAGAGAAGAGACTATTCTCGCGTAGTTGAAGGCAGAAACCCCATCGTAGCACACGAGTATTTGGGCGAGTCTATGGAGGGTAAAGACGTCTTTATTGCAGACGATATTATCGCTTCCGGTGATTCCGTTTTGGATATCGCTTACGAAATGAAGCAGAGAAAAGCAAACCGCGTATTTGTTTACGCTACCTATGCAATCTTTACTGCAGGCTACGAGAAACTTGACAAAGCGTACAAGGATGGCGTTTTGGACGGTATCTTCGGCACCAACCTGACGTATATTAGCGATGAGACCCGTTCGAAGCCCTGGTTCCACGAGGTTGACGTTTCCAAGTATTTGGCGTACATCATCGCGGCGCTCAACCACAATCTTTCCGTTGCGGCTCTCCTTGATCCCCACGAAAAGATCAATACGCTTTTGAAAAAGCGCGGCCTTCGCTGATGGAGATTCCGAAAGAACTTTCCGATAGTGTAAAAAAAGCGCTGAACCGTCTTTCCATCGGTGATTTGACCTGCGGGGAGATGAAGGCGTATTTAACCGACCGTCACAGAAAGACGTATTTTTCCAACGAGATCGCGGAACGTACCGTGTGTCTTTTGGTGCAGGAAGGCTTTCTGGATGACAAGCGTTACTTAAAGCTTTTCGTCCGACATTTGGATGAAAAGTGTTACGGTCCCCGTCGGATCCGACAGGAGCTGGTGCGGCACCGCTTTCCCGATTCTTACGTGGAAGCGGCTCTTTCCAGGAACGTGGATTACTCTGTGCGAGCGTTGAAGTTCTTGAAAAAAAAGAGTATGGCGTCTCAGCTCGGGCAAACGCCCGAAGGCAGGAAGAAACTTCAGGATGCTTTGATTCGTTACGGGTACGATTATGCAACTGCCCTTGGGGCGGTAAAAAAGTTCTCGCAAGAGGACGATTTCTCAGATTGAAAGGATTTTTATGCAAGCAAAAGTTGGATTTATCTCTCTTGGTTGTCCCAAGAATGAGGTGGATTGCGAAATGATGCTGGCAAGAGTGGCAAAGGCGGGTTACACCATCGTGCCCGAGGATATTGATGCCGACGTTGTTATTGTCAACACTTGTGCCTTTATTCAAAGCGCAAAAGAAGAGGCGATTGAAAACATTCTCGACCTTGCTTGGCTCAAAGAGAATCGCTCTTTGCGCGGTATCGTTGTAACGGGCTGCCTTGCACAGCGTTACTTCGAAGAAATTCAAAATGAAATTCCCGAAGTGGATGCGGCTTTGTCCCTGGGGGATGAGGTCCATATCTGCGAGGCAATCGAAAGGGTTTTGGCAGGGGAGAAGTATTTCCGCCATTCCGAAGCTACCGCTTTGGAAATGGAGGGGGACCGAGTGGTAACCCACGACGGATTTGCATATCTCCGCATTTCCGAGGGCTGTGATAACCGCTGTGCTTATTGTGCCATTCCCGGTATTCGCGGTCCGCTGCGTTCC
The DNA here is from genome assembly GCA_045657125.1 of Eubacteriales bacterium. GTDB lineage: Bacteria > Bacillota > Clostridia > Oscillospirales > SIG627 > RGIG5579. The sequence continues at coordinate 4,662 of JAZOSM010000036.1, read as the reverse complement.
CGTCCCATGGAGAAAATTTTGGAGGAGGCAAAGAGCCTTTCCGAAATGGGAATCCGTGAGCTTGTAATCGTGGCGCAGGATACAACCATGTATGGCAAGGATTTTTACGGACGCCTTGCATTGCCCGAACTTTTGGAAAAGCTGTGCGATCCCGCACTCGGCTTCCATTGGATTAGATTGATGTACTGTTATCCGGATAAGGTGACCGAAGAACTTTGTCAGGTGATGGCAAAGCACGACAATATCTGTAAGTACATTGATCTTCCCATTCAGCACGTTTCTGATGACGTTTTGGAGAAAATGAACCGCCACGGCGGAAGCGAAGCGATTCGCGGCGCCATCGCGCTTCTTCGTCGGTATATGCCCGATATTGCGATTCGCACCACCGTTATGGTTGGTTTCCCCGGTGAAAAGGATAAGGATTTTTCCATTTTGTCAAATTTTGTGAAGGAAACCCGTTTTCAGCGTTTGGGCGCCTTCCTTTATTCCCGCGAAGAGGGAACTGCGGCGTATACTATGGAAAACCGCACCACCAAGAAAACCCGAGAGGGACGGCTTTCTTCCATCATGCAGACACAGCTTCCCATTGCTGAAAGCTACAACGAAAGCTTTGTCGGTAAAACCGTAGAGGTAATGTGTGAGGGCTACGACCCCGGTATTCGCAAATACTTCGGCAGAACCCAGTTCCACGCACCCGAGATCGACGGTGCAGTCTATTTCTCCTCCAACAAGAAGGAGATCCCCGTCGGCACGTTCCTGAACGTAAAAATTGAAGAAGCGATCGACTATGATCTGATCGGAAAAGAGGAAATCACGAAATGAAAATGAATCTTCCCAATAAACTTACCATCGTCAGAATTTTGATGGTCCCCTTATTTATTTTCTTTGGTTTGTATACCTTCCCCGGAGCTTGGGGCGCAAATATTTCACGTCTTCTTTCTGCTTTTGTGTTTGCCGCTGCTGCCGCAACGGACTTTGCAGACGGTAAAATCGCAAGAAAGCACAATTTGGTTACCGATTTCGGAAAATTTATGGATCCCTTGGCTGACAAGTTTTTGGTATTTTCCGCAATTTTGGTGTTTGTATCCTCCAAGCTGTATCATCCCGAGGGTGCACTGCACATCGCACTGGTAATCAGCGGTGCCGTGGTTATTTTCCGCGAGCTTGCGGTAACCTCTCTGCGCCTTGTGGTAATGTCCAGCCCCACCCCCGTGGTTATTGCCGCCAGTTGGTACGGCAAAGCAAAAACCTTCTCGCAGTGTATCTGGGCAGTGGTCGTTATGCTTGAGCCGGTGGTTTGGTCTACGCCGATCCTGACCTGGATTATGACTGTTGTAATGACGATTCTCACCATCTTTTCCGGTGTGGATTATATTAAGAGCTATTGGAAATATCTGGATCCCAATAAATAAATTCTCAAGGAGAAAGCATGAAACTTTTTAACGATCTGTCCGGCAAAAAAGAAGAACTCGGACAAAAAGATAACTACGTAAGAATGTACGCTTGCGGCCCTACGGTTTACAATTACTTCCACGTAGGTAATGCAAGATGCTTCGTAACCTTTGATATGCTCCGCAGATTTTTGGAATACCGCGGAAACAAGGTAGACTTCGTTCAGAACTTTACCGATATCGATGATAAAATGATCCGCCGTGCCAATGAGGAAAATACCACGGTAAAGGATGTTGCAGACCGCTACATCGCCGAGTATTTCAAGGATGCAGAGGGACTTGGTGTTCTTCCTGCAACCTTCCACCCCCGCGCAACGGAAAACATCGACTCCATTATCAAGATCATCGAAACCCTCATTGAAAAAGGTCACGCTTATGAATCTCAGGGTGACGTTTACTACTCCGCCCGTTCTTTCAAGGATTACGGAAAGCTTTCCGGAAAGAACGTTGACGATCTTGAAAGCGGCGCCAGAATTGACGTTTCCGATATTAAGCGCGATCCTTTGGATTTTGCTTTGTGGAAGGCTTCCAAGCCCGGCGAGCCCTTCTGGGAATCTCCTTGGGGTAACGGCCGTCCCGGTTGGCATATCGAATGCTCTGCCATGGTAGACAAATACCTTGGAAAGACCATTGATATTCACTGCGGCGGTGTTGACCTGACTTTCCCTCACCACGAGAACGAGATTGCACAGTCCGAAGGTGCTTTTGGCGTGCCTTTCTGCCGCTTCTGGGTGCATAACGGCTTTATTAACGTAGATAATAAGAAAATGAGTAAATCCCTAGGTAACTTCTTTACGGTGCGCGATGCTGCCGAAAAGTACGGTTACGCCGCAATTCGTTACTTCATTCTCTCTGCCCATTACAAGAGCCCCGTGAATTTCTCTGCAGAGATTCTCGGTCAGGCACAGAGCTCCGTTCAGCGTCTTTACAACTGCGAAGAAAATCTCCGCTTCTTGCTGAAAAATGCAAAGGGTGAAATCACCCCCGAGGAAACGGAATTTATCAAGAAACTGGACGGCAGACGAGAAGAATTCATCGCCGTTATGGAGGATGACTTTAATACTGCCGACGGTCTTGCAACCCTCTTTGAGGCTGTAAAGGATATCAACATCTTCGTTAGCACCGAGCGCAGTTTCGGAGCATTGGAGCAGATTCTTTCCTTCTATGAAGAAATCTGCGGTCTTTTGGGCTTTTTGAAACCTGAAGAAAAGGTAGAGAACGGCTTTGACGATGAAAAGATCGAAGCACTTTTGGCAGAGCGCGCAGCAGCCAAGAAAGAAAAGAATTATGCCAGAGCAGATGAAATCCGCGCCCTTTTGGGTGAAAACGGCATCGTGATTGAAGACACGCCTGCCGGTGCAAAGTGGCATAGAGCATAATGGAATTTTTAAAAGCCTTGGGATTTACCAAGGCTTTTTGAATCATTTGGAGGCAATATGATTTGTGAGATCATTTCGGTAGGTACGGAACTTTTATTGGGTGACGTAACGGATACCAACGCAACTTTTTTATCAAGAGAACTTCGGGAACTGGGAATTTGTGTCTATCACAGACAAACCCTCGGAGATAATCCGAAAAGAATGAAGGAGCAGTTTTCTCTGGCTCTTTCCCGATCGGATTTGGTGATTGTTACGGGCGGCCTTGGACCTACTGCGGACGATATTACCCGTGACGTGGCAGCAGAACTGTTTGGGATGCCTTTGGAGCATAATGAAAAAGTTGCCGAGCAAATCCGCGGATTTTTCCTTCGCCGCGGAATCCCGATGAAAGAGAACAATCTTCGTCAGGCTCTCGTGCCAAGCGGTGCGACGGTGTTGTGGAACGAGTGGGGAACCGCACCGGGGCTTTGGCTTGAAAAAAACAATAAAGAGATGATCCTTATGCCGGGTGTACCTTCGGAAATGAAAGCGATCTTTTTCCATCGGGTCAAGGGACGTCTTGCTGAGAAAAGCGGTGTGCGTTTTTCCAATCGCATTCTTCACTTTCACGGCATTTCCGAATCGGCGGTGGATGAAATACTTTGTGATTTGATGGCAAAAGGAAATCCTTCCGTGGCGCCTTATGCAGGAAAAGGCGAGGTGGAGGTGCATATCACCGCTTTCGGTGATACGCGAGAGACGGCGGAGCAGTCCTGCCGAGAGACGGAAGAAGTGGTGTTGGGTCGATTGGGTTCGTATTTTTACGGCAGCGGCGAAACCTCTCCCGAACAGGAAGTAGTTCGTCTTTTTGCGGAAAAAGGATTGACCCTTTCCACCGCGGAAAGCTGTACGGGAGGACTTGTTTCGCAGCGCCTTACTTCGGTTGCAGGCGCTTCATCGGTAATTGGCTTGGGCATCGTTTCTTATTCTGAAAGGATGAAAGAAAAAGTGCTCGGCGTTTCTCCCGAAACCCTTGAAAACGACGGCGTTTACAGTGAGAAGTGCGCCCTTGAAATGGCACGGGGCGTGCGCGCGATTTCAGGCAGTGATTTGGGAATTGGTATAACGGGCATTGCAGGACCGTCGGGCGGAACGGAATCCGATCCCGTGGGAACGGTATATATTGCCGTTGTTTCACGGGAAAGGGAGGAGTGTGTCCGCCGTTTGTTCGGGCATGCCAAAAGCTCCCGTGACGAAATTCGTTTTCGTGCCGCTTCCGAAGCGCTGATAATGGCACTGCGACAGGTTCAATTAAAATAGAAAAGAACGACTTTTTTTGATAAATTTAAGAAAATACTTGCTTTTTTTTAATGATTCGGTTATAATTGAATTACTATTTTCAAAGGACTGTGTTTCAAGGAGCTTAAAATGATTTCAAAAGAAGTTACTGTTTTGAATAGTGTCGGCTTGCATGCCAGACCTGCTACTTATTTCATTCAAAAGGCAAATAGCTATAAGAGCTCTCTTTGGGTAGAATGCGGCGATCACAGAGCCAATGCAAAATCCCTTTTGGGAATTCTTTCCTTGGGTATTACCAAGGGAACCCGCATCAGCATCATTGCAGATGGCGCTGATGAAGCGGATGCTTTGGAGGGACTTTCCAATTTGATCCTCGCTGGTTTCAACGATTGATTGTCACCGCCTGCCTCGTTGGGGCAGGCGGTATCTTTTTTGGAGAAAATATGAAGGAATACATTCCGCAAAACCTTTCTTTTGAAAAGCTTTTGGAAAAGGCGAAATCTTTGCCTTTGCGCCCGGGCATTTATATGTTCTTTGACAGCAAAGGACAGATT
>JAZOSM010000035.1:0-2190 GCA_045657125.1 Eubacteriales bacterium | reverse complement strand
CCTGCAGGGGCTTTCCGCCTTTGATATATAACTTTTCCATAGATGGCCTCCCGGAAAATGGGTATTTATAGTAAATGGACAGAGATATCCTATTATCTATCATATCTTGTTTTTTGCGAAATGTCAAGAAGGATTTGCGACTTTTGTGTGAATTTACCCTTCAATGTGAGGAGAATGCGGGGGGAACCATTCTTTTTTTGAAAAAACGCTTGACAAATCCCAAAAAATATGCTAATAATAATGATTGGCATACTACGATGTGCGAATATGCCTTTTTTCCTATCCCAAAATTGCCAACCCGTCTTCACGGTAAGACGAGGCATAAAAAACCGACACGGAGGTGTAAAGAGATATGAAGCGTACTTACCAGCCCAAGAAGAGACACAGAATGATGGAGCACGGTTTCCGTAAGAGAATGGCTACCGCTAACGGCAGAAAAGTTCTCAAGAGAAGACGCGCTAAGGGCAGATATAAGCTCACTTATTAATCTGCGTTGATTTACCGAGCAAGGCGGTTTGAAGAAACTTATGGAAAGACGGAAGTATAAGCTCTACCCGTTGAAGAAGAATCACCTGTTTTCCCGCGCTTACCGCAAGGGGAAGAGCGTGTCTTCTTCCACCATGGTGCTTTACGTTCTGAAAAGCCGTGAGAAGGACCGTTCCTTGCTCGGACTTACTGTTTCCAAAAAGCGGGGGAAGGCCGTGGTAAGAAACCGCATCAAGCGGCTCTTCCGGGAGTCCTTCCGCTACTACCTGCCGAATCTTAAGAATGGATATCTGATCGTTATTGTTGCAAAGCAGCCCGCTTGTGACGCGGAGTTTACCGTGATCCGCCGCGAGATGGGAGAATTATTGGGCAAGGCAACCCTTCTTGAGGATTCGAAATGAAACGTATCTGCATCGCGTTGATACGCTTCTACCAAAAGCATATTTCTCCGGCATTACCGTCTTGCTGTCGCTACGTGCCGACGTGTTCCCAGTACGCCATCGAGGCCATCGAAAAGCGCGGGGTGTTCGTCGGCATTTTTTTGGCTGTCAAGAGGATTTTGCGTTGTAACCCTTTTGGCGGCAGCGGGTTTGATCCCGTGCCGGAACGTCGGAGAAAAAAGATCCCCCCAAAAGATCGAAAGGTTTGAAAAAACAAGTTATGAGTCTCATTTACGTTCCCTTTAGTTACGTTATGAAGTTCTGCGTGTGGATCTCGCAGAATTCCTACTTCTTCGGCTTGTTCTTCTTCGCTTTGGCTTTCGAGATCATCCTTCTTCCCTTGGCCATCAAGCAGAAGAAGTCCCAGATCGCCATGGCAAGGATCCGTCCCAAGGAATACGCCATCCGCAAGAAGTACGCAGGCCGTACCGACCGGGTAACTCAGCAGAAGATGCAGATGGAGCTCAGCGAGATGCAGCAGCAGGAGGGTGTGAACCCTCTGTCCGGCTGTCTGCCTCTGTTGATCATGCTGCCTCTGGTGCTGATTCTGTTCGCCATTGTGCGTCAGCCCGTGCAGTATTCCTCCAACTTTACCGACGGCGCACAGACTGAAATCCGTGACCAGGTGGTAGAGCTTCATCCCGATTACAAAAAGGATGAGGCGTTCAACACCGTGGTTTCCCAGTTCGCCTTTGATTATCTGGACGATATCCGTATGAATCTGGTGAAGGACCACGCCGCCGCCAAGGAGGCCAACGACCTCCTGCTGGCAGAGCAGGTCAAGCTGGGTGCCACCGTGCAGTACAAGGATCCCGATGCGGACGATAAGGAGATCCTCAAGCTGGAAAACGGCTTTGATCAGTACGCTATCATCGGAAAAGGTAACGCCACCTACCGTGAGACCGCCGTGGCTTCCGTATTTGCCAACTTTGGCGAGGAGTACGTGGCGACTTTGAAGGAAGCAGGTGCGCTTCCCGCAGGGTACGAGAACCCCATTCTCCTTTACGTAGAGGGCGAAAACGGGGAGAAGCTGTACTACGCAGATATGATGCCCAACTTCAACGTGCTGGGCGTGAACCTGCTGAACACTCCCTCCTTTACCGAAAACGAGACCTGGCAGGATTGGGCGCTTCTGCTGATCCCCATCCTGGTATTCCTGACCTCTTTCCTGGGCCACAAGGTTACCATGCGTAGCCAGCCCACCCAGACCAAGCCCGACGGAACTCCCATGAAGCCGGGATTGTTCATGACCGTGGGTATGCCC
>JAZOSM010000034.1:0-2413 GCA_045657125.1 Eubacteriales bacterium | reverse complement strand
CCATTTTTCATAATTTTGTGTGTAATTCAATTTGCACCTCCCAAGATTATTAGAAGTATAATATGTCAGTTTCTGTTGAGATATTCATTCAAGGCTGTTGCCAACTGATCGGGGCAGGATGTACTTTTGAAACCACAACGGATGCCGCCAAGGCGCTCAATCGCATCTTCGATTTTCATTCCTTTGACCAGAGCCGCAACTCCTTGCGTATTTCCGGAGCATCCTCCGTGATATTCTACATTGATAACGATGCCTTGATCGACTGTAATATCGATGCTGCGTGAACATACACCCTTGGTTTGATAAGTAAAGCGTTCCATGAAAATTACGTCCTTTCTTTTTTTGATGTAATGTGCGGATAAATGCCGATTGGGAGGTATCCGGGAGCCTCCATACAAAGATAAACCAAAAACGGTTCAAGCTCTCCCGACGTAGCAGCAAACGTGACGTGGAGCATCCACGTTTGTTTGTCCTCTGCAAAAGGAATATAGGTAACGTTTGAAACGGGAAGATCGAAAAAACGTGCCGCCGTAAGCAGATCTGAGGCATCAAGCGATTCTGAAAGCGAAAGCGCGAGCTCAAAAAACAAATCTTGTTCGGTGTAAGAAAACGGTGTAAAAAGTCCACGGCGCAAAAGTGCGAACTTTGTAAAGCGATTTTCTCGGTTCTCGTAAACATCACAGGTTGCCGCAATTTTCAAATCGTAGCGAAGAATTAATTTTACAAAGCTTTGCAGCAATCCCTCGGAAGAATTCTCAAGTGGCAGAATACAGTAATCGGAGAGTCCGTTATATACTTCTTCGCATGCTGCAATAAAGCTGTGTGCATATTTTGCGGCAGCAGTTTTTTCAAGACATGAAGAAAACTGCAAATATGCGGAATCTGCATAGCTGCTTTTTTGATATGCAATTCGTGGAGGGGAAGAGATCGAAGACTGCGGGACGTCCGGAAAGAATACGTCCAAAGAAAGCCTGTTGTCGCGCTGTAAAAGATCGCAAAGCGCGCGGCAAAAAACGAGAGATCTTTGCAGCCCAAGAAATCTTTGTGTTCGTAAAATAATATCACCGTTCTCTGTAAGAGTGTCTTCGGGAACAGTCGGAGGCGGAAGCTTTTGCTCCTGGAGGGAAATTAGAATTTCTTGCACATCTCCGTCTTGCACGACCTCATGGGCAAGATCGTACATGTGTGAGATTTCTTGTTCTGTTAAAAAACAAAATCGTTTGGCGGTTTCGCTCAAATTGGATGTGATGATGCCTTCCGGTGAATAAACCTCGAATTCTTTCATTACAGAAGTTCCAAAACGGAATAGCTGTCGGAAAGGAATTTCTGAAGCTCATCAGCACTTAGCTTTCGCTGTGAAAGAAGAGAGAGCTGATACAGATAGGCAGCCGCTTTTTGTTTCTTCTCCTCATCCATGGATTCCAGCTTGGAAATCAACGGAGACATTGTGTTGACGGTCAGCTTGGCGTCCAAAGGATATGCACCCATATTCATTCCACCCATGGAATAAAGCTTCATCATTTCATCCATGCGTCTGGATTCCTCGGAGATCGTAAGAAGGAGCGGTACGGAGGGATCTTTGAATTCGGAAAACTCGACTTTGAGTTTCTCGTTTCCGGAGACCTTCACAAAAAGATCGGAAAGCGTGGAATTTTCAATTGTATTTTCGGAAGCCTTCAAAACACTCGCGACGTCAGAATCGATACGGAGATACTTGATTTCGGGGGTATAGGATTCCATAATGGAAAGGAATTGGGTATCCAGCTGCTTTTCATAGAGTGCCACCTGAATTCCTTGTGATTCAAACAGTGAGACGTACTGCGCCTGGGCCGCCTTGTCGGAAGCATAGTATATCGTGTTTTCGTGTGTTTCCTTGGCGTCCGCAAGGTAATCGGGAAGCGTCCGGAACTGACCGTCAGTCAGCTCCAAAAGCATAGAATCCTTCACTCTGTCGTAGAATTTGCGATCCCTCATGCAAGCATATTCCACAAAGGTACGAATGTCATTCCAGACTTTTTCGTAGTCCTCTCTGGAAACGTTGCACATGCTGTTCAATTTATCCGCAACCTTTTTGACGATGTGCGCGGAAACCTTGGAAACATAAGTGTTGTTCTGGAGGTAGCTGCGGGAAACGTTGAGCGGAAGCTCGGGACAATCCAGAACGCCCTTGAGCATCAAGAGATATTCGGGAATAACTTCCTTGATATTGTCCGCTACAAAAACCTGATTGTAATAGAGCTTTACTTGTCCTTCGATGGATTCATATTCGTTGGTAATCTTGGGGAAGTAAAGAATTCCGCGGAAATTCAAAGGATAATCCGCGTTGACGTGAATCCAGAAAAGAGGCTCTTTGTAGTCATGGAACACTTTTTTGTAAAACTCTCGATATTCCTCTTCTGTGCATTCGGAGGGA
>JAZOSM010000033.1:0-27945 GCA_045657125.1 Eubacteriales bacterium | reverse complement strand
TATTCTGTTGCGGGAAAGAGGGTCTTTCTTCGGGAACGAAGACGGGCTCGGGAGGCGCTTTTTTCTTACAGGCTTCCTTGGCAAGAAGAATTCCCGCGGGAATGGAGACGGCACAAAAGAGCATCGTCGCCAGATAAATGAAGGTGGTTACGGAATCGGTCTCGCTGTAGCCCAGCTTCAGACAGATCTGCGCAGGGTAATTGGAGGAATTAAAGGCAATATGGGTGAAAATCGCAGGCCAAATGGAGTCGAAGCGGTGTGCCAGCCACGCCATCAGGATACCCAAGGGCAGAGTGAAAGCGATCTGGTACAGATTGCCGTGGATCATAGCGAAGATCGTACCTGTAATAACGATGGCGGAAAAGGGGCGCATACTCTTTTTCAGCGTATTCAGGATCAGTCCGCGGCAGAGAAATTCCTCTACCAAGGGCGCGCCGATGCAGATATACAGAATTTCTGCCCAAAGGGCGGGCTTTGCCGCCTGCAGCATTTCCTGCTGTTCCATATAAGTGCTTTGGGACTCTGCGAAGGAGGGGATAACCGATACGAGGGCAATCAGGATGGCGGCGCCGAAAAAGGCACCGAAGCCAAGAAAGACACCTGCCGCCGAAGCGGAGGGGATAGGCTTTTTCAGAGAGGTTTCACGGAAAAAGTCGTTCTTTTTGATCAGAATGATGATACCGAAGAAGATCAGTCCCGACAGGAGCATAATTTCGTAGAGAACGCGGTTGGTTGCCATGATTGGATCGAAAGAGGTTCCTTTAAAGGCAGCGATAAAGCCCGTGATCATTCCCACGAAGGTACTGGCGGCAAACTGGGCGCCGTAAAAAATGCCGACGTAGCCCAAGCATTTTAAAAGGGCGCTCATAACGGTTTGTTTTTTCATCATAACTCCTTTCTCCTAGCGGTTCACGCGGAAAAATTCAACGGCGGCAAAGGCTCTGTCCTCAAGCTCTGCCAAGTTCAGCTTTGCCTCCTCCTCAAGAACTTCCTCCAAGGTGGGATTCAGCTTGGGGTGACGGGGGGTAAAGACCGTACAGCAATCCTCGTAAGGGAGGATGGAGGTTTCAAAGCAGTCGATTTCACGGCTGGTGCGGACGATTTCCTCTTTATCCATACCGATCAGAGGTCGGTAAACGGGAAGATCTGCTACGGCGTCGGTACAGCGCAGGGCTTCCATGGTCTGACTGGCAACCTGACCCAAACTTTCGCCCGTAACGATGGCACCGCATTTCTGACGTTGTGCAACTCTGCACGCAAGGCGCATCATACTGCGGCGAAGCAGAATGGTAAAATATTCTTCACGGCAGGCTTCCTGCAGGGCAAGCTGAAGCTCGGTCAGCCGAATGGATGCAAAATTGATGGTGTCGGTATAGGCACAAAGCTTTCGAGCCAGATCCACAACCTTTTCCTTGGCGCGCTCGGAGGTGTAGGGGAAGGATTCGAAATGGAGGGCGTCGATGAAAGCGCCGCGCTTTGCCATACGATACCCTGCTACGGGAGAATCAATACCGCCCGACAGGAGAAGCAGTGCTCTGCCCGAGGTTCCGTAGGGCATTCCCCCGGCACCGGGAAGCTTTCCTGCGTGTACGTAGGCGTAGTCCTCGCGGATTTCTACCCAAACCACCTGTGCGGGATTGTGCACGTCTACCTTGGGAGCGTTCTTTCCAAGGGTACGCAAAATGCATCCGCCCACTTCACGGCAAATCTCGGGAGATTTCAGGGCAAACTTCTTATCGCTTCGTCTGGCGTCTGCCTTGAAGGACCCTACGCCGATCAAAAGGGGCGCGATTTTATCACGGACGGTTTCCAAAATGGCGTCCATATTTTTTTCCACACGGTATGCGATGGAAAGACTGACCACGCCGAAGACCCGCTTCAGCTCCGGCAAAGCCAAATCCAAAAGGGCGTCGTCCTCGGATTCCACAAATACGGTGGATTGGGAGGTAAACACGCGAAATTCGCCCAGAGGCTTGAGCTTTCTGCGGATTTGCTTCAGCAGGACGGCGTCAAAGTAGCTTTTGTTGGCGCCTTTGAGAATCAGTTCTCCGTATTTTAACAAAATCGATCGTTTTTCCATTGTTTCACCTTAGTATTTCCCGAAGAATGCGGCAAAATTCAAGTGCTTCATTCTCCGTATTCAGTCTTGAGAAGGACAGACGGATGGTACTGTCTGCGGCTTTTTGATCCAATCCGAAATTTTGCAGGACGGGACTTTTTCCCGAATGGGAGGAACAGGCACTGCCCGAGGAGACGAAAACGTCTTTTTCGCTGAGCATATGCAGAAGTACCTCCGAACGAAAAGCGGGAACCTGCATGGAAAGAATGTGGCAGGATGCTTTTTCGGGAACGTTGAAAGATACGCGAGAATCTTCGGCAAATTCCGTCATAATGCATTTGCGGATGGCGTTCATACGCGCTGCTGCGTGTTCAAAATCGGCTTTGCCTTCCTCTGCCGCTTTGCCGAAGGCTACGATGCCGGGCAGATTTTCCGTGCCGGAGCGCAGTCCCTTTTCTTGGCCGCCTCCGCAGACGATGCCGGGGAGATTGGTTCCCTTTTTCACCCAAAGGGCGCCCACTCCCTTAGGACCACAGATTTTGTGGGCGGACAGGGATAAAAGATCAACGCCCAAGGCACCGGGGGAAAGGGGGCTTTTCAAATATCCTTGCACGCCGTCGCTGAACACCAGGGCGAAAGGGCTTTTTGCCTTGACCAGACGGGACAGGGTCGCCACGTCGTAGACGGCACCGGTTTCGTTGTTGGTGTGCATTACCGCGGCGAGAATGGTTTTATCGTTTGCGGCTGTGGCAATTTCCACGGGGTCAAGGCGACCGCCGCGGGTTTTCAGACGAATGACCTCGAAGCCGTCTTTTTCAAGCTTTTCCATACACTTTGCCACGGCGGGATGCTCGGAGTCGCTTGTGATGATGCGATTTCCTCTGCGGCGAAGCTTTTGCACGGCACCGAAAATGGCAAGATTGTCTGCCTCGGTACCGCCCGAGGTGAAAAAGATTTCTTCGGGTAGGGCGCCGATGCTTTTTGCTACCTGCTCCCGCGCTTTTTTCAGGCGCTGTTCCGCCTCAAAGCCGAGACGGTGAAGGGAGGACGGATTGGCAAAACGTCTGAGTTCTTCACCCATTACGTCCAAAACACCCTCGCTCATGGGGCTGGAAGCCGAATTGTCAAAATAAATCATAGATACTCTCTTTTTTAAAGTTTTTCGGGGTTATTTGGTAAAGTCGAATACGGCTTTGCCTTCCTGCAGACGAAGCTTTGCATCAAAGGCGGCTCCCGTGCGAGGGGAGATGAAGCCCGTCAGAAGATCGGTACAGCCCTCTGCCAGAAGCTTTCGCGCCTGATGAATGGGGATGACCCTGCGGCAGATGGAAAGATTCAAACGGAATTTGCATCCCTCCTTGTAGCCGCGACAGCCGTAGGAATATTTTCCTTTGACCACGTCACTGCCGCACAGGGGGCATTTTCCCACGGCGTCACCGAAAAAGCCGATGTCAAAGTCACTGCCCTCGCCGCCCTTTTCAAAGACGGATTGGATTTCCTCTTTGGCAATGTCAACTGCGCCGTCGATTGCCATTTCTCCGCGAAAAACCTGCTTGAGGGCTTTGCCCGTGGTAGCGGTTTTGAATTTATCCATGGAAATTCCCATCATGGAAAGCTGTTCGATGAGATATTTCCCGTCGGGGAGAATGGTGTAAACGTCTTTTTTCAACTGAATGTAGCCGGAATTGCGGGCGTTTTCAATGATGCCCGTGCGGGTTGCCTCCGTTCCCAATTCCAAGCCCTCGAACATGGCGCGGTATTCCTCCGCATCGTCGGTTTCTTCCTCCTCCGCCTTTGCCTTTTCTTCGCGGAAGGGGTTTTTCAGATAGTTGTTCAGGGTTTCGATGGTGTAGTGCTTGGGAGGAGAGGTTTCTTTTTCACGAATTTCGTAGGTGATGGCAACCGTATCGCCCACCTTGTAATCGGGGATGACCTTATCGTTTCGGGTGGAGTCGTCAAAGCGGGTCCAGCCCTTTTCCAAAATGATATTGCCTTTCAGGGTGAATTCTTCCAATTCTCCTGCCGCAAGAACCATTTCCGTTTTCTGACAGATGCATTCCTCCGAGCAGAATACCGCCACAAAGCGGCGCAGAATCATTTGGTACACCTTTGCTTCCTCCTCGGACAACGCTTCCTTGGAGGGGATTTTGAAGGTGGGGGTCAGCGCGGAATGGGACTCGATTTTGGCGTCGTCGAAAATGGTTTTTTTATCCTTGAAGGCAACGGGATAGCCGATGCCCGCCAAATTTTTGATGATGGTACGCATCTTGTCCTTTTCCGCAGTGGCCAGATATTCGGAGTTGGTACGGGGATAGGTGACGAATCCTCTTTCGTACAGGGTCTGTACGATACGCAGAGAATCGTCCATGGGCATTTTGTACTTCTTACCCAAAGCGTTTTGCAGTTTGGAGAGGGAATAGAGCTTACCCGGATTTAATTTATCCTTTTTGCTTTTGCGGGTTTTGACCACGGTGGGGACGGAATTTAAGGCTTCTGCCCATTTTTCCGCTTTTGCTTTTTCGTCCTTGGAAAATTTCTTTTTGCTCTGAACTTCAATGCCATCTTCGCCCTCGCCTTTTCCCACCACGGCAAAGTACAGCTCGGGCTTGAAATTCTCGATTGCCATATCACGGTCGTAGATGGCTTTGACGATGGGAACGATGACTCTGCCCACACGAAGCAGAGTGCCGCTTTTTAAGGTGGCAAAACGGGTGAGATTCACACCGTACAGCCAGTCGATGTAGGTACGGGCAAAGCCCTCTGCGGCAAGATTGTTATACTCGTTTTCACTTTTCAGCTCTGCAAGGGCGGCACGAACGGTTTCGGGAGTCTGATCGGGAAGCCAAAGGCGAAGCAGGGGTTTTTTCAGTTCTCCCGCGTGCTGCAAAATCAGTCGGACGATGATTTCGCCCTCCCGATCTGCGTCTCCTGCATTGACGATGGCGTCGATATCCTCGCGGTGGCAGAGGCTTTTGACGGTTTCGAACTGTTCGCGGACACCGCTGTCTACCTTGCCCTCCTTATCCCGACGGAGATTGAAACGAAAATCCTCGGGAAAGCAGGGAATGTTTTCCATACTCCACTTACCCGTGGAGGTTTTTCCCGTGTAATCCTCAATATCGCAAAGAGAGAAAAGATGTCCGAACGCCCAGGTCACTACGTATCCGTCGCCTTCCAAATAGCCGCGGCGCTTTTGCAGGGTTCCGATGGCGGAGGCAATGTTCCGCGCAAGACTTGGCTTCTCTGCAATGATCAGGGTCATTTCTTTTCTCCTTTCCGAATCGTTTTCCATAGATAATTGATTATAGCACAAAGTGGGAAAATTTTCAACCGTCATCGTTGACTTTTCTTGAATTTGGTGATATGCTTCTTTTGTCTGAAAGGAGGGGAAAGACGTGATCAGCAAAGCGGCGAAAAAAGCCATACTCATCGGTAGTATGTGTTCTCTTTCCTATCTTGCGGTATATTTTGCCAAAAACGTGCTGGGTCCTGCCGTTCCCGGTATGGTGGAGGCGGGGGATTTCACCCGACAGATGACCACCAATATGGCATCCGTCTACTTTATCGTTTACGCGCTCGGACAGCTTGTAAACGGATATATCGGAAATTTTATCCCTGCAAAGTATATGATCAGCATCGGTCTTTTTATGGCAGGAGTTTGCCACGGCGCTTTTTCTCTGGCGGACGGAAATGCTTTTCTTTCCTGCTTAGCCTATGCCGCATCGGGCTATTTTCTTTCTATGATTTACGGGCCTATGACCCGTGTGGTTGCGGAAAATACGGAGCCTGTTTACGCCACGCGCTGTAGTCTTGGCTATACCTTTTCTTCTTTCTGCGGAACGCCTTTGGCAGGTGTGATCGTGGCTTTGTTTATTTGGCAGATTGCTTTTGCCGTCAGCGCGGGATTTTTGATGCTGATGGGGCTTGTGTGCTTCGGCGTATTCACCCTTTTTGAGAAAAAGGGTCTTGTCACCTACGGAAAATATAAGTCTGCAGGCGGTAAGGGGCTGGATGGTGTTCGGATTTTGATCCGTCATCAGATTATAAAATTCACCCTGATTTCCATTCTGACGGGCGTGGTGCGTACCACGGTGGTTTATTGGCTTGCTTCCTACGCCAACGGGTATCTGAAGTTTTCCGAAAAGGAAAGCGCGCTGATTTATTCCGTTGCTACCATTGCGCTCAGCTTTTGCACCTTCGTTGCCATCGGCGTTTACGAGCGATTGGGACGGAATATGGATAAGACCATTCTTTTGGCGTTTTGCTCTGCAACCCTTTGCTTTACGGGGGTTTACCTGATGAAAAATCCTTTTGTAAACATTGCGCTTTTGGTTGCCGCCATTTTATCGTCCAACTGCGCCGCGTCCATGATGTGGTGCCGTTATTGCCCCGGTCTTCGTGATACGGGGATGGTATCCGGCGCTACGGGATTTTTGGATTTTATCAGTTATATGTCCGCCAGTGCCTCCAATAAGATTTTCGGCAATGCGGTGGAGGGAATCGGCTGGGAAAATTTGATTTTGATTTGGCTTGGTTTGATGGTGGCAGGCGTTTTGGTGGCGTTGCCCTATGATCGAATTTTAAAGAGGAAACAGAATGAAACAAGCGTGTAAAATCGAAGTAAAAAGCATTCGCAATTCCCTTTTGGGGGATGCGGTGGGCGCCTTTTCCGCAGAAAATGCGGAAGAATTTTGGGAGCACGTAGAGGCAGACGGGGTTTTGCCCGAGGAATTTTTCGACCCCGAGACCTCCGATCGGGTGGGGGATGCCCTTTATATGCAGCCGGACTTGCCCGAGCCCAATGAATCCGTACTGACCTCCTACGGAATTGTGGAGCGTATGGAGGACGGATCGGTACGAATCAGCTACGAGGACTCGGAAATCACGGGTCTTACGGGTTGTCTGACCACCTTTTGCCTGGTTCCCGACGGGTCGGTGATTTTGCTTCGTCGGGGGGAGATCCGCACCTGTATGATTTTCGCACAGGGAACGCGTCAGCTTTGTGAATACGGAGCAGACGGGACCGTGCCCTCGGTTACCCTGCAGACCCACCGCTTGGAAAGTGAAATGGGTGAAGCGGGAGGCAGAATTTTCGTGGATTACTCCGTAGAGGTTCGCGGCACCGTGGTGGAGCACAATGAAATTGATTTATCCGTGTGGATTACGGGCAAACAAGTTCCGTAAAAAAGCAAATGCGATAGAAACAATTCGTTTCTATCGCATTTTTTCTGTAAATGATCAAGCTTTCTTCTTTTTGGTAATGATAAAAAGAGCACAAATGCCAATGACCGCCGAAATGACAAGGATCAGAACGGCAGGAGAAATTCCGGAGCCTGCAGGTTCTTTCTCGGGCTTGTCTTCTTGGGAATCTTCGGAAGTCTTGACTGCATCGGGCGTCTCTGCCGCACCGATGGTCTCCACGGGATCGGCAGGGTCAGACTCTGCAAAGGCGTCTTCGAAATATTCTTCCGCTACCTCCAGATAGCGGGCAACACCTGCATCCCATTCGTCCTGCTCGTCGTGAACGTAGCCCAAGCGGTCGCGGTCCTCGGAAGCTTCGAAAACCTTCTCTGCCGTGCCGCCTACGTAGATACGCATACCGCGCTCACCCAAAAGGAGAAGCACGTAATCCTTTTCCTCGCCCACAACCGTTTCGGGAGTGGTGTCGTCGGCGTGTCCCTTGACGTATGCCAAAAATACGCCGATGCCGTATTTGGTTTTCAGATCGGTTGCCGTTTGGTTCAATTCCTTTTCACGGGTTTCTTCGATGCGCTCCAGCTCGTCTTTGATGTAGACGGTTTCCACTGCAAAGGCGGTGGTGGCAAGAGGCACGAGAATCAAAAAGCAAAGAATGAGAGAAAGCAGTTTTTTCATAATCGAATCCTTTTATCTCTGTACTCTGCCGGAGGCGTTGCCTGCGGCAAGGTTTTCCACTTCGGAAACGCTGACCAGGTTGAAGTCCTGCTCGATGCTGTGCTTGAGACAGGAAGCGGCAACGGCAAAATTGATTGCCTTCTGTTCATCGTAGCCGGACAGGAGAGAGTAGATCAGACCGCCGCCGAAGGAGTCACCGCCGCCTACGCGGTCAACGATGTGCACCAGATACTTGGGGCTGAAATATGCCTTGCCGTCGCTGTAGAGCATAGCGCCCCACTCGTTGTCGGATGCGGAAATGCTGGAGCGCAGGGTGATGGCAACCTTCTCAAAGCCGAATTTCTCGGTCAGCTTCTGTGCAACGCTGATGTAGCCTGCGTCGTTTACCTTACCTGCGTTCAGGTCGGTGTTCTCTGCTTCGATACCGAATACGTCCTTGGCATCTTCTTCGTTTGCGATGCAAAGGTCAACGTAGGGCATAAGCGTGCTCATAACCTTTTCTGCTTCCTTGGTGGTCCAGAGCTTCTTGCGGTAGTTCAGGTCACAGCTGATCTTCACACCCAGTTCCTTTGCGGCTTTGCAAGCTTCCAAGCAAACCTCGGGCATATCACCGCCCAATGCGGGGGTAATACCGGTGAAGTGGAACCAATCCACGCCCTTGAAGATCTCTTTCCAGTTAAATTCGTCCTTCTTTGCCAAAGCGATGGCGGAATTTGCTCTGTCGTAGATAACCTTGGATGCGCGCTGGGAAGCACCCTTTTCCACAAAGTAGATACCGAGTCTGTCACCGCCGCGAACCATCTTGGAGGTGTCAACACCGTATCTGCGGAGCATATTTACGGCGCACTGACCGATCTCGTGTGCGGGAACTTTGGAAACGAATGCAGCGTCAAAGCCGTAGTTTGCCAAAGAAACGGCAACGTTTGCTTCACCGCCTGCGTAGCTTGCCTCGAAGCCGTCTGCCTGAACGAAGCGCAGATAGCCTTCGGGGTTCAGTCTCATCATAATTTCGCCGAACGTAACGATTTTTTTCATTTTCTATATCTCCTTATGCATTTGCATTTTTAATAAATTCTTTTGCAAGGTCGGTGATTTTGTGGAATTCACCTGCTTTGATCCATTCTTTGTTGACCAAATTTCCACCAACGCCTGCGCCGACGGCACCTGCTTTCATAAAGTCACCCACGTTTTTCTCATTGACACCGCCAACGGCAAGCAGAGGGATGTGGTTGAGAGGGCCGCGCACTGCCTTTACGTAAGCTGCTCCAAGGTCTGCCACGGGGAAGATCTTTACGAAATCCGCACCTGCGCGGTAAGCGGTAAGAATCTCCGTGGGGGTCATAGCGCCGGGCATGGATACCAAGCCGAGCTCTGCGGTCTTGGCAATTACCTCGGGATTCATATCGGGAGATACGATGAATTTCGCACCTGCCTTGTACGCCATATCCAGCATCTCCAGGGTGGTAACGGTGCCTGCGCCCATAACGACTTTGCCGCCCAGTTTTTCATTGATCAAGCGGATGGTTTCCACGGTCTTTTGCTGATTTTCAACGCTTGCCTGATCGAAAGTAACCTCCATCAGCTCAATGCCGCCTTCGCAAAGGGCTTCGGCAAGCTTCAGGCAATCTTCACCGTAAACACCGCGAACGATGACTACGATTTTTTTATCCAAAACTCTTTGAATGATCTCTTTTTTCATAGTAGTTTCCTTCTTTGAAATATTAAAAAATTCTCATTTTCCTTATTATAGCAAAAAAAATGGGAATGTAAAGAAAAAACGAAGAATTTTCTTGCAATTTTGCAGGTGGGATGTATAATGAAATTAAATTCTGTTTAATCGGGGGGCATTTTATGAAACGGGTGTTTTCTTTCAAAAGGGTTTTGACCTTACTGCTTGCTTTTGTGATGCTTTTGTCGGCGGGATGTGCCTCTGCCTCTCTTGCTGCGAAAACGACGGTTGAACCCGACGCTCTTGCCACCGACGACGGTAAAAAGAACGGGGAAAACAAGATCTTGCCCGAAACCGAGGGCAGCGCTTCAGACAAAAAAGCAGACGGACCTTCTCTGAACGGATGGGCGCTTTCGGAATTTACCATCGTTTACAGTGAAAAACAGCCTGATTATACTGCACGCGCGGCTATTTGGCTGCAAAATGAGATTGAGAAAAAAACGGGTGTAAAGCTTCCCGTTGCAGTTGCGGAAAAGACCAAGCCTTCCGCCCACGAAATCGTTGTGGGTGAGACCGATCGGGATGTTTCCAAGGCGTTGGATGCCGAGACGGAGGGAATGGAGCTTTCCTATCTTGCCCGCAAGGGACACGTTGCCATGGAGGGCGATTCCTTTGTGATTGCCGCCGCCGCGTACCGTTTTGCACAGGATTATCTAAGCGGCGAAAACGTACCTGCAAAAATTACCGTGGCGGACCCTATTGCCGAGACTCCCAAGAATTTCATTCTGCTCATCGGTGACGGTATGGGACAAAATCATACCAAGCTTTTTGACGCGTATCAAAACCAAAAGGTTGTGGATTACACCGACGGAGAAGCATCCTTCTACGGTCATTTGTTCCCCTATCAGGGACTTGCCGTTACCAACAACGTAAAGGGCAGTACCACCGACAGCGCTGCTTCCGCCACCGCCCTTGCCACCGGTGTGAAAACCACCAACGGAAGAATCGGCAAGGATGCTGACGGAAAGGATCTTGTATCCATTACCGAAATTGCCGCATCAAAGGGAATGGCTACGGCAATTATGAGCACCGAGGTTTCCTCGGGCGCTACCCCCGCCGCCTTCTCCGCCCACGCGCTCGACCGCGATGACACGGAGGAGATTCTTGCTTCCCAAAAGGCTTTGGCAAAAAAGCGCGGCACCATCGTATCCTGCAAGTATAACGTTTATACCGCAAAGGAATTGGAAGAATTGGAAAAAGCCGTGGTTCAGACTCTTGACACGCTGTTTTCCGATCCCGACGGCTCTTTTATGATGTATGAAGAAGCGTATATCGACAAGCACAGCCACAACAACGATCTTTTGATGGCTTACAAGGCATTGGCGCGTTTTGATCAGGTGATCGGACTTGTGATGGAGCAGGCGTTCTATCATCCCGAAACGATGGTTGTGATCACCGCAGATCACGAAACGGGCGGAATCGTCAGCCGCGGAAAAGGAAAATTCAACTTCTCGGAGACTTCGCATACCAATTTTAAAGTGCCCGTTTTTGCTTACGGACAGGGTGCGGAAGTATTTGACGACAAAACCGTTGAAAACGTGCAGATCCCCAAAACCTTGGTAAAGATGATGGGCGGTACATTGGCATCAGACACCGATGCACAGTATCCCCCGCTGTTTTAAAAAAGGGCGCCCTTTTGGCGCCTTTTTTTGCGAAATGCCCCAAGGAAATTTTTGGATTTCTTTACAATCCCGATTTCTTTTGTTATACTTGAATGGAAATAAAAACGGTTCGGGCAAGAAAAAACCAACGTTTTCGGAGGAAGCTATGGCTCTGGGAGACAACATTCAAAAATACAGATTGGAGAACAATCTCAGTCAGGACAATCTTGCAAAAATGCTTGAGGTCAAGCGCACCCGTGTGAGCTTGTGGGAGAAAAATGCCGAGGAGCCGTCTTTGGACGAGCTTTGCCGTTTGCGGGATATTTTCGGTGTGACAGCCGATCAGCTTTTGGAAGATTCCCCCGGCGCGGTGATGCAGACCAATAAGGAGTCGATGACGAGCGTTTGCGGAGGATTTGCCTATGCAATGGGTGTGGAGCCGCCCAAGCACGCTGCCCCTGCAAGTGATTTGGTGAAGCGTTACGTGGATGAGATTTTCTGCGGGGAAAAGGCAGACCGACTGATTATTTTCAACCCCGATGCTCTTGCCCAATGGATTTATGAAAAATACAGACACCATACCAATATGATCCGCGTACACCGCGATCTGGAAGTGCCTATTGCCACCGTGATGCCCTCGGTTACTCCCGTCAATTTCGGCACCATGTACACGGGCGCAGAACCAAGCGTGCACGGTATTCAGCAGTATGAAAAGAAGCTGATCACCATTGATTCCCTTTTCGATGCTTTGGCGCGGGCAGGGAAGAAGGTTGCTCTCATTGCGGGACGTGGTTGGAGTATGGGCACGATTTTCCTGGAACGGGACATTGATTATTACCTGATGAGCGTGGGGCTTGACAACGGTGGCGCCGCAAAGATTCATGCCAAGGCGGCAGAACTGATCTTGAAGGATGAGTACGACGTGATCGTCGTCTACGACGGTTTTTACGATTCTGCCATGCATCGCCACGGCCCCGAAAGCGAGGAGGCACTTGCGGAGCTTCGCTCCAACGCATACGCTTTTGCACAAATTTCGGAGCTGGTTGCCGAGCATTACGAACATCATAATACGCTGGTTGCCTTTGCTTCGGACCACGGCTGTCACGAGATTGACGGCGGTCTCGGTTCACACGGTTTGGATATGCCCGAGGATCGAAACGTGATGCACCTTTACAAAGGCTATCCTAAAAAGAAATAAGAGGTAATTATGAAAACGATCCGATTCCCCTACGGAAAAGATTTTTTGGAGTATACCCCCGAAAAGCCCTGCGCGGTGCTGACCTCCTCGGTGGAGGAATACATGCCCGAGAAAAAAGGTGAGGCTTTGGTGCGCGCCGCATTACAAAGCCCTGTGGAAAGTCCGAAACTTTCGGAATTGGCAAGGGGAAAAAAGAAAGTGGTTCTCATTGCTAGTGACCACACGAGACCCGTTCCCAGCCGCGTGATCGTTCCTGCGATGTTGGAGGAGATCCGCCAAGGGAATCCCGATGCGGAAATTACCATTTTAATTGCAACGGGCTGTCACCGAGAGACGACCTTGCAGGAGCTGATCGCCAAATTCGGCGAAGAAATCGTGAAAAAGGAAAAGATCGTGGTACACGACTGCGACGAGAGGGAAATGCTTGTGGATTTGGGTGTACTCCCCTCGGGCGGACGGTGCGTGGTCAACCGCCTTGCGGCAGAAGCGGATCTTTTGGTGGCGGAGGGCTTTATTGAACCTCACTTTTTCGCAGGGTTTTCCGGCGGCAGAAAGAGCGTTTTGCCCGGTATTGCAGCCAGAGAAACCGTCCTTGCCAATCACTGCGCGGAATTTATCGACCATCCCTGCGCCAGAACGGGCGTTTTGGAAAACAATCCCATTCACGCAGATATGCTTTGGGCGGCGGAAAAGGCGGGACTTGCCTTTATCGTCAACGTGGTGCTAAACGGTGAGAAGGAAGCCATTTTCGCATCCGCAGGTCATCCCGTACACGCCCACAAAAAGGGAACGGACTTTCTGTCGTCTCTTTGCGGTGTGAAGACCGAGCAGACGGACGTGGTGATCTCCACCAACGGCGGCTATCCCCTGGATCAGAATCTGTATCAGGCGGTCAAGGGAATGACCGCGGCGGAAAGCGCCGTAAAGGAAGGCGGCGTGATTATTATGCTTGCGAAATCCGACGACGGTATCGGCGGAGAGCATTTTTACAAGCAGCTTTCCTGCGGAAAAGCCCCGAAAAAAATCATAGAGGAATTTCTTGCCCGTCATCGGAACGAAACCGAGCCCGATCAATGGCAGTCGCAGATTTTCGCCCGCGTGCTCGCCCGCGCAAGGGTGATCTATCTTTCTCAGTTGTCGGACGATTTGGTGCGGGAAATGAATATGATCCCCGCCCACTCTATCCCCGAAGCGCTGGCTTTGGCAAAGGAGCTTTTGGGCAAAGAGGATTATTCCCTGACTTTGATTCCCGACGGCGTTGCCGTTATGGTTTCCCCTTTGTAAATACGAATCTTGCGCGAAAGGGACTTTTGTGATAAAATAGAATCGGAACAGGAGGGAAGACCTTGAAAACACACAAAAAGAAAATGATAGCACCCATTGTGGTGACGGTTTTGATCTCGGTGTATTACGTGCTCTATTTTTCCCTGTTGATCTCTGTAGTACCCGTTTTCTGGAAATATTTTCTCGGGCTTTTCCCCGTGGTATTTACCATCGTGACTGCTATGGTATGCATCGAAAGAATCAAAGAAATAAAGAAAGGTGAAGAAGATG
Source organism: Eubacteriales bacterium (assembly GCA_045657125.1). Taxonomy (GTDB): domain Bacteria; phylum Bacillota; class Clostridia; order Oscillospirales; family SIG627; genus RGIG5579. Next base: position 13,930 of record JAZOSM010000033.1, on the reverse strand, counting down.
ATCTTAGTAAATACTGATTACATCAGCGGCAAAGAATTGGAAATGCTGGGCCTTGTAAAGGGCAGCACCATTCAGTCCAAGCACCTGGGTAACGACATTATGCAAAGCTTTAAGACCTTGGTAGGTGGTGAATTGAAGGCCTACAACGAAATGATGAATGAAGCCCGTGCAATGGCTACCAAAAGAATGGTTGCCGAGGCGGAGGAGTTGGGCGCTGACGCCATCGTCAACATCCGCTATTCGTCCTCTGCGGTGATGCAGGGCGCGGCTGAGGTGATCGCTTACGGTACTGCCGTAAAATTCGTTGTAAAATAAGACGAAAAAAATTCCCGATGAATGAAGTGAACCCCAAATTCAGACGTTTTTGGAGACTCGGACTTTTTCATCGGGAATTTTTTATGGAAAGATTTATTTTAAAAGTTCAACCAAGCGGGGAATTGCTTCCTCGAAATTGACACCGTAATCGCGGTGATCGGGGTCAGCCAAGGTAACGCGAACACATTCGTAGGTGTAGTCTACGGCAACGCGAAGCGCTTCCTCAATGGATTTGCCGCGTGCAATGGCGCCTACGCAGGCGGAAGCGAAAATGTCACCCGTTCCGTGGAATGCCACGGGCAGATGCTCGCCGAAGTAAGAGGAGAAGGTGTCGGTGGTGGAGTCGTACATCTCAAAGCCGACCTTGCCTTTTTCATAGGAAACACCGGTCAAAGCCGCGCGCTTTGCACCCAAAGCGCAGAGATCGCGAAGCATTCCTCGAATATCCTCTACGGTGTAGTTTTCGTCGTAGGGACGACCCAGCATAAAGCAAGCCTCGGTCAGGTTGGGCAGAATGAGATCCGCTTTGCCGCAAAGCTGTGCCATACGCTTGGCAAAATCCTCGGTAAAGCCATAGTAAAGTTTGCCGTGGTCAGCCATGGCGGGGTCTACCACCAAAAGGGTGTTTTCTCCCCCGAAGGTTTTGTGCATTTCCTCTACCAGCTCGATCTGGCGGAAAGAGCCAAGGTAGCCGGTATAGATGGCGTCGAAGGTAAGTCCTTCCTTGTGCCAATGGTTGGTGATGGGTGCGATCTCGTCGGTGAGATCGTGGAACGTGAAGCCGGTAAACTGGGTGTGGGTGGATAAAACGGCGGTGGGCATTACAGCGCACTCTACTCCGCAAGCGGAAATAATGGGCAGCGCTACGGTAAGAGAGCATTTGCCTACGGCAGAAATATCTTGTACGGTTACAATTCTTTTCATAATGATCCTCCTGTAAAAACTGGTCTTATTTTAGCACCGAAAATCCAAAAAGTCAAAGACCAGATGCGTTTTTTTTCTTGTAACCAGAAGATTTTTGTGATAGAATTTTTTTGCAAGAGCTTTTTTTGCTATCATTTTCTTGGTTTTTCAAAGAAAGAACGGAAAGGATAAATATGTATTATACCTACGTGATCCGCTGTGAGGGCGGCAGCCTTTACACCGGCATTACCAAAAATATGTTTAGCCGTATGGCGGAGCACGCTTCCCGGGAAGGGAAATGTGCCAAATATACCAAGGGGCATAAGGTGATCTCTTTGGATGCCCTGTGGTCATCCCGTGACCGCAGCAGCGCGTGCCGATTGGAATACGCATTGAAAACCTTGACGAAAAAAGAAAAAGAGCTTCTTTTGAAAAAGCCCTTTTTGCTTTCGCGCCTTCTTCCCGCTATGGAAAAGGAGGATTATATCCACCATCCGAAAGCCAATCTGGAGTTTTATTTGAAGCGGATCAAGCTCCCTGATTTGCCCTGATATAAAGATTTACGGCGGTGGTGTCGTTTTGCTCCACGAACTGTCCGTATCGGTACATATCGCCCAGGCGCAAAAGTGCCTCGGGAGTATGAAACAGCATGGCGCTTTTGAGAAAACAGGAAAATGCAAGGCGCAGTTCCTTTTCGCGCTCCTCTTGGTTCAGGAGGAAGCCGTAATAGTAGAGATTTCCAAGGTTGTAATAGCCCTTTGCCGCCGTTTGCTTATTGCCCGAGCGACAGCAGAAACGGTACATCCTGGCGGCGCGGGCGGGATCGGGCGCCCCGAAATAGCCCCATTTGAACCCCTCTGCCAAGGCAAACGCCGCGGAGGTGCTCCCTTTTTTCACTTGTGCTTTCAATTCATTCATTCGTTCCGTCATATTGGTTCACTCCTTTCTAACCCGTATTATACGATTTTAGATGTACAATATTCAGTACAGATAAACGCGTTCTCGGGTGTTTTTTTGTTTTTATTGCTTTACAAACGGGGGCTTTTTTGTTATACTTTGCCCGAAAGGGTTTGCCCTGAAAAAATTGAAAAAGAAGCGTGATTGTGATGAAAGAGAGAAATTATCAGTTTCGTGAGCGAATGCTTACGGTGCACAAAGCCCAAAGACGGGATCGGTCTGTTTGTTTGCAAGAGGGACAGATGGAGGTCACGGGGGAATGGACCGTGTATATTTCCCACGCGGAGAACTGTGTTCTTTATCACGCCGCCCGAGATTTGGAGGACTATTTTGCCGTATCCATGGGGGTATGCGTTCGGGTGCAGATCGGCGGTGAAATCCCCGAAAAAGCCGTGGTTTACGAAATGGATCCGACGATGCAGGAGCATCATTTTCGTCTGGTTGTCACAGAAAAGCGCATTCGTTTGATGGGTGGTTCTGCCCGTGCCTGTGCTCAGGCGGGCTATTATATGGAAGATCTGATGAATCTGACCGAGGCGCCGTATCTGGATTTGCAGGACACGGTCAAAGAGCCTCTTTATTCGGTCAGAATGACCCATAGCGGCTTTGGTCTTGATGTTTTTCCCAACGAGCATTTGGCTGCCATTGCCCACGCGGGATATACGGCGATTTTGATCTTCGTTCGCGGAATCAATCAGGTTGCCAACGCCTATACGGACATCAACGACATCATTTCCCGTGCCGCACGCTACGGCCTGGATGCCTATGCCTACGGATATATGAAAAGCACCGTTTACCCCGAGGGGGAGGAGGGAAGAGCCTTCTACGATAAGACCTACGGAGATCTGCTTCGGGCGCATCCGGGCTTTAAGGGTGTGATCTTGGTGGGAGAGTCCTGCGAATTCCGTAGCCGCGACGAGCGTACCACGGGACGGCTCCGTTTGGAAAATCTCGATGAAAACGGAAATAAGATCATTACGGGAAAGCCAAGCCCCGGATGGTTTCCCTGCAGGGATTACCCTTTGCTGGTAACTATGATTTCCGATGCCATCAAAGGAGCGTCTCCCTATGCGGAGCTGGTATTCTGGACTTATAACTGGCTTCATTGTGAGGAAAAGGATCGCTTGGAGCTGATTCGAAATATTCCTCGGGACGTGGCGTTGCAGGTGACCTTTGAAATGCGGGAAAAGATCGAGGTAGACGGGGTCACGGACAAAATCGACGACTACGCTCTGTATTTTGCAGGGGCGGGAAAGCCCTTTATTTCCGAGGCTATGGAAGCAAAACGGAACAATTTGCGCCTGTATTCCATGGTGAATACTGCGGGAGCTACTTGGGATATGGGAGTTATTCCCTACGTGCCTGCCCCCCGGCAATGGATGCGCCGTTATGCCGAAATGCGTAAATACCACGATACCTGCGGTCTTTGCGGTTTGATGGAATCCCACCATTTCGGAATTTACCCCTCCTTCATTACCGATCTTGCCAAGTGGATGTTCCATTCTCCCGACGACGAGAGCATTTTGCGGAAAATTGCCGTTCGTGATTTTTCCGAAGAAGCGGCAGATACGGTGGTGGAGGCTTGGGATTTGTGGAGCGAGGGAATCCGACACACCGTTACCAATGCAAGGGATCAGTACGGACCCTATCGCGTCGGACCGTCTTTCCCTCTTTTGTTTGAAAAGAGCTATACCATTCCCTCTGCGCCCTACGCCCGTTTCAAGGGAAAATCCGTTTGCAATCCCGCCTATCCCTACAAATTGGAAACGGAGGAACACTATAAAAAGATATACCACGAGATTGATTATGCGCTGATTGCTCTGGATTGCTATAGCCGCGGCGCGGATCTGATCGAATCGGTGATCCCGCAGATTTCTCCGTCAAAAAGGGAGGATGCTGTGCGCATGGTGACTCTGGGGCGGTTTATGGCGAGAACGGTGCAAACCACCATTCATACCAAAAAATGGCTTCTTGCCAAAAAAAGAGAAGATTACGAGGAAATGCTACGCATCGGTCAGGCTGAGATTGAAAACGCCATTGCCACCATTCCCTTGGTGGAAACGGATTCCCGCTTGGGCTTTGAGCCGTCTATGGAATATATGACCGATCGGGAGCACATTCTGTGGAAAATCGACGTGACGCGGAGCGTGATGGAGGAAGAAATCAAGCCCCTTTTGAACAAGTGAAAAAAATCATCCGAAAGGTCTGTACTCCAAAGGACATTAAAAAAGATGCACGAAATTTTCGTGCATCTTTTTTAATAAAACCGGCGTTGTACAGTTAAGGATACAACGCCAAAGGATGTTTTTTTTGCTTTGGGTTTAGGAGATGACGCTGCGGATTTTTTCCGTTAAAAGGTCGGCGATGCGCTGAACGCCGTAAATATTGGGATGGACTTCGTCTGCGGACATATACGCCATACCGTCCAAAACGTCCAGTCCGTTGATGTAGGTTACGTTTTTGTATTGCAGCTTGTTGACGGCTTCCTCGATCAGTCTTCTCCATTTTTGCGCATCGTCGTTGGGTGCAAGATCGTCACCGCAATAATAGAAGGGAGAGATGACGAAAACGGGCTTTTCCGGATTTCTGCCTGCAACCTGACGGATGATGTTTTCCACGCGGGTTTTGATTTTTTCATCTTCCCAGGAAAGTACGTTGATTCCAAGTTCAAGGGTGGCGATGTCCCAATTTCCTTTTTCGCCTTCTGCGGCAATATATTCTGCCATTTCAGGTTCAAGGGCGCAGGTGCCTGCCATACCCAAATTCCGCGCGTCCATACGGAGATTGTGTGCAAGAACGGACACCCAGGAATGGGATTGGTCAATGGAGTTTGAGCCGTGAGTGATGGATGAACCGTAGGCCAGCAGGGTTTTTTGGGGGCACATCTCTTTGGAGGGAGGGCATACGTCGCCGATCACGTCGTAAATTTTATATGTTCCGCGGTCAAAAATGATGCGGATGACCTGGGGGTCAAAGGGGAAGTTGCTTTTTTCCGTGATGGTTTTCAACACGTCGGGATTTTTGGATTTTTCAATGACGAATTCCTGAATTTCCCCCGTAACGTGGCGGTGTATTTCGTGGTCGACCCATCCGCCCTGAACGCTGCCGCGGTAAACGTGAAAGGTGGAAAAGGATTTGGGGTTGTTTCCGACGGTGCTCATTCTGATGGTGGCGCTTTCTCCCTTTATGACAAAGCGAAGCTCAACGCCCGTAGAGCTTTGCACACGCAGGGGAGCGTTTTTGCCCTCCATTGCTTTTTGCACTTCTTCGGGGACGCGCAGCCAAGACACGCTTTGATCGTCGTTTTCAATCAGTTTTGCTACGTTGTGGATTTCAATGTTTTTGTAGATCATTGTTCTTTTCCTCAATCATTATCTTTTTACACTTACCAATCAAGTCCCATGGAGCAGTGATGATCCAAAGTGAATTCGGAAACTCCAAGGTCGATGAGACGTTTCATATGGGGGCCGCTGACACCGCCGCTTACGGCGGCAATGGAAACGGGATAGCCTTCCTCCCGCGCGCGCTGAATTTTTCTTTCCGTTACCGCGAAGTCAAAAAATTCTACGACTACGTTGGTTTTCGTCGGATCGATCTCCAGCTCCCGAATCAATTCATTGGGGTCCCAGTCGGCTTTCGGGCTTTGGATCAAAATGCGTCCTGCGATCTCGTTGCCAAAGACCTTGTTGCAGTTTTTGTGGTTTGCCACTTTGCTGCTTTTTACCCAAAAATGTTCCAGTAAGCGGTATTTTTCCAAAAGCTTACGCACATAGACCCACTGCTCAAGGGTCGGTTCCGGGTGTACGGAAAAGATGGGCTGCATTCCCGTCATAGAGCAAATTCTGAAATATTCTTCCATGGTAGGGACGCGAATTCCTGCGAAAACGTCGCTTCTCTTTCGCCAGCCTGCGCTGAACTGCATCAATTCCTCGTAGGTAAATCCCGAAAGAGGACGGTCCAGAGGTCCGCCTTCTTCCGCTTTGGTTCCGTCGTCAAAGGTAAGCTCGGTGATGACCGTGGCATCGTCGTGCATACAAACACCGATGCCGTCTTTGGTAAATTTCGGAATGGTGATACAACTGGTAAAGCCTGCTTCGGCGGTCAACTGCATTCCGAAGGCATTGGTGCATCCGCCGTGTCCGTGGAAACGGATGCCGAGATCTCTTTCACGGAAGCCGTAATTGGGCTTTACCTTGATGCTTTTGATGTAAAGGCAAACGCCCTCGGGAATGATAAAGGACAGTCTCAAAGCGTCGTAGCGGTTGTAAGCGGGCATAATGCGCCACTCTCTGCGATAAAACTCACGGGGGGAGCCGATCTCATAAACGGGCGCGTAGTAAAGGGTATCACCCGTTTTGTCGATGATGCGTGCCTGCACCGCGGGGATTTCTCCGTTTTGGCTTTCATAGAAAGCGACGGAAGAAATAATGAAAAATTCCTCAAAAGCCTCGGGATCGTGAATCACCACGTCAAAGCTTTTGGTAAAGCGACCCTTGTCGTCGGCAAAGGGTAAAAGGGATTCTACGCTTAAATTTTCAATGAAAACGTCGTGGTATTCGACGGTGGGCTTTCTTTTCATATAGGGGCGAAAGGGGTCTTGCAAAATCTCGGAAGAAGCGTTTGACATAATGGGTCACTCCTTTGTCTGATTTAGTAGTTGCGGTATTCTTTTTCGGCAAGATATTTGTCGATCAGCTTTTGGAATCCGATAATTTCGGTTTTGCTTTTCAGCGCTTTGTCAAAATTGGTGGTGACGTTTCCGTAGCAGTAGTAGGTTTTTCGGTATTCGTCGATATCGAAGGCGGGGTTGACCGAGGTGTTTCCCGCAAAGCGGTATTCCTGTCCAACGGCGGAGTCTCCCGTTACGGCGCACCAGGTCATCAGCGCGGTGATGTAGCCTGCCAGCATATTCTGATGGTGGCCGTCGGAGGCGCTTTTGGAAATGACGAAGCTGTTTCTGTTATAGGAAAGGAGGCTCTCGGGAACTTCTGTAGCGCCGGTGTAGACGTCGTAGACGATTTTTCCCCAATTTACGACGGTAACGCCCAATTTCTCCACGGTTTTCAAATTTTCAAGAACCATACGGCAATCCTCGTGGGTGGATTGAAATTCGTAAAGGCGTAGGGGAACGAGACAGAAAAATTTTACGTTGGGATTGGCTTTTCGGAACAATTTCATAATGGTATCCACGGAATTCAAAAATCCGCCGATGCGGAGACTGCTCTCCTGAAACATCACGTAGTCATAATAGCGGTCTTTTAAGTCAGTGGTGTGATCGTATCCGTCACAGCCGCGGTTTGCCTGACAATTTCCGCCGAAGCTGTCCTCCAGACAGTGGTTGCCGTAGGTCCAGTTGGTCACCTCGATGTCGGCGCCGTTTTCTTTTGCGATCTGATAGAAATAGCCCTTGTCGTGATTGCGTTCGCTTTGGCTGCGGACGGTATTTTTCTTTTCCAAAACGCATTTGCCGTAGAAGGTATAGGAGTTTCCGATGAAGATAAACTTCTTTCCGTCCAAGGGATGCGCCGTGGCTTCGGAATTTGTGGGGGGTGAATAAGCTTCTTCGGTCTCAAGAATTTCCGTGGTGGTTTGCATTTCGGTCATTGTTTCTGCTTCCTTTGTGATTTCTTCGTTTTTTTCTTCCGTGACGGGGAGAAGTGCCGCGCGGCAGGAAAAGAGAGGGAGTGTAAGGGCACAGATTAAAATCCGCGCGAGAATGCGTTTCATAACTGCCTCCTGATAAAATCTTTACGTTTAGTATATCGCAATTGTGCCCTGTTGTAAAGGGAATTTTCTTGCGGAAAAAGGGAGTTGACCGATGGCGGGTTTTGTGATAGAATACCGAGGTATGTTATAAAAAAGGAGAAAACAATGGAACGCGAAAAACTAGGTAGCCGTTTAGGCTTCATTTTGCTCAGTGCAGGCTGTGCTATTGGCTGCGGAAACGTATGGAAGTTCCCCTGGATGGCGGGACAGTACGGCGGCGGTGCTTTTGTACTGATTTACTTGATCTTTTTATTTATTTTGGGTCTTCCCGTTATGGTAATGGAATTTTCTTTGGGCAGAGCAAGTCAGGCGAGCCCCATTGGAATTCATCACAAACTGCAGAAGCCCGGACAGAAGTGGCATCTGCACGGTAAGATGGCTCTTGCCGCCAACTTTTTGCTGATGATGTTTTACACCTCGGTAACCGGCTGGATGCTGTATTATTTTACAAAGTTTGTAAAAGGTGATATGACGGGGCTTTCCGCCACCGAGTGCGAGGCACAGTTTGGCAATATGCTGTCCAGTCCCTGGGTGATGGTTGGCTTTATGGCAATCGTTGTGGTTTTGGGATACCTGATTCTCTCTTTCGGCTTGCAGAAGGGCGTAGAAAACGTCACCAAGTATATGATGCTGGCTTTGTTTGGACTGATGGTAGTCTTGGTGGTAAACAGCTTTACTCTGGACGGCGCCAAGGAGGGCTTGAGCTTCTATCTGAAGCCTGATCTTTCCAAAATCGACCTGAACGTTGTGGTAGGTGCTATGAACCAGGCGTTCTTCACCTTAAGCCTCGGCATCGGCTCTATGGCAATTTTCGGCAGCTATATCGGAAAAGAGCGCTCTTTGATGGGTGAATCTCTGAACATTTTGATTCTTGACTCCGCAGTTGCTTTGATGGCGGGTCTGATTATTTTCCCCGCCTGCTTTACCTACGATATTGAAGTGGGCTCAGGACCCAGCTTGTTGTTTGAGTCTATGGCAACGGTGTTCAACAATATGGCGGGCGGCCGTTTCTGGGGAAGTCTGTTCTTCCTCTTTATGTTCTTTGCGGCAATGTCTACCATCATTGCGGTGTTTGAAAACATTTTGGCAATGGTGCGCGAGATCACCGGCTGGAGCCGTCTGAAGGGTTGTATTTGCTGTGGAATCGCAGTGTTCGTGCTTTCCATTCCCTGTGCTTTGGGATTCAATCTTTTGTCGGGCTTTGTTCCCTTTGCAAAGGGATCTTCGGTTTTGGATTTGGAGGACTTTTTGGTATCCAACTGCTGTCTGCCTCTCGGTGCTTTGGTTTACGTGCTTTTCTGTGTCAGCAGAAAGGGCTGGGGCTTCGACAAGTTTTTGGCAGAGGCAAATGCGGGCAAGGGATTGAAGATGCCCCGCGTATTGAAGCCTTATCTGACCTACGTTTTGCCCGTGGTCATCGGGGCGATTTTCCTCATCGGTATTTTCAATTTCCCCTTTGCCGATGATTTTACGATCCTGAAATGGATCAAAGCTTTGTTCTAAAAAAAGACACCCCTCGTGGGTGTCTTTTTTTATGCTTATTTTTCGGTGTTATTCCTTGGTGGCTTGCGTACCGAAGTAAAAGCCGATGACCACCACGAAGATGGTCATAAACAGCTCCGCGGTAATTTTTCCCGTTACGCTCAGGTAACAAAAGACCAGCGTGAGCAAAATGGTGACGATGGATTTTATGGCGAAAAGCTTCAGCAGACGTTCTTTCAAGCGGTCTCCTCCTATTTGCGTTTACTTTATTGTATTCCGTGCCGCGGAAAAAGGGTTTTCGCAAAAAAAGACACCCGAGCATAGTCGGGTGTCAAGGGGAAGCGGGGATTATTCTTCGTAGGCGGCTTTTCGTCCGAAGATGGAGCGAATGCGCTCAGGGTCGAATTTCGCTCTGCGGTCGTAGGTGTAAAGACCGTTTTGCTCCTGCTCTACGTCGGTCAGCTGGGTGTAGCAAAAACCGAACATCAGAGGATTGTCCAAAAGGACGTCGGTGAGCCCTTTCAAACGGTCGAGGAATTCTTCCTCGGTTTTGGGCCCGTTGCCGTAGCCCCAACCGCTTTCGTCGTTGGTCCAGCGGATTCCGCCGTATTCGCTGACAAAGAAAGGCATTTTTCCGTTATAGGGGAGCTGGCGGTCGGTAAATGCGGTGCGGAATTCAAAGACGTTGGTTTTTCCGAGAGGAGCAAACTGCTCGGCAAAGGTTTCGGGATTCTGCATATAGTTGTGCAGGTCGTAAACGTCGGTAACTACGTGGAAGTTACCGCTGGTATCAATGCAGGGACGGGTGGGGTCAGCGACTTTGGTTGCCTGATAAACCAGTGCCAGCAGGGGATCGTACTGCTTGCGGAAATTCTTGTCCCAGGTTTCGTTGAAGGGACACCAGCCGATGATGGCGGGATGGTTGAAATCGCGTTCTACCTCCTCAAGCCATTCGGGGAGAATGCCGTAAATACTGTCGGCGTAGCTGTGATCCAGACCCCAGTTGGGAAATTCACCCCAAACCATATAGCCCAGACGGTCGCAGTGGTAGAGGAAGCGTTCCTCGAAAACCTTTTCGTGCAGTCTTGCGCCGTTAAAGCCCATTGCCACACTGCGCTGAATATCGCCGATCAGCTCTTTGTCGTCGGGCGCGGTGTAAATGCCGTCGGGGTAGAAGCCCTGGTCCAAAATCAAACGCTGAAAGATCTTTTCATCGTTGATCAGAAATTTCTCATCCTCCAGACGAACGTCTCGCAAACCGAAATAACTCTTGACGCGGTCTTCTCCGAAGGTCAGTTCCAAATCGTACAGACCGCCTTTTCCTACCTGCCACAGGTGGCATTCCTCCAAAATTACGTTCAGAGTAACCACGCCGCCGCGGACGAAAATTTCGGTGCAACCCATTTCCTTGCCCTCGAAAAAGGCTTTTGCGGTCAGGGTTCCTTCGCCTTGCAGAGTGGCAAGAATTGTCAGACTCTGATCCTGTACGGAGGGGTAGTATTTCACTTTCTGAATATACGCTTTGGGGACGAATTCCAACCAAACGCTCTGCCAGATACCCGTGGTACGGGTGTAGTAGCAACGGAAGGATTCATAGCGGAAGGACTGCTTGCCCGAGGGGATCAGACGGTCGCGGCTGTCGTCGGTGGCATAGAGGGTAACGACGTTGCTTCCCACGGCAGCAAAATCGGTAATATCAAAGGAAAAGGATACGTAGCCGCCGCGATGGGTGCCCACCTCTTTGCCGTTGACGTAGACGGTGGCTTCGTAATCTACTGCGCCGAAATGGAGAATGACCCGTCCCTGCAATTCTTCTTCAGACAGGACGAATTCTCTTTTATACCATACGGCATTGATAAAATCCCTGTGACCGATGCCGGAAAGAGTGCTTTCGGGGCAGAAGGGTACCTGAATTTCATTTTTCAAAAGGGCTTCGGGATTCTGCAGACCTCTTTCCTTTCCCGATGCGCTTTGGTCAATTTCAAATTGCCAAGTTCCGTTGAGACATCTCCAATTTTCACGTTCAAATTGGGGCTTTGGGTGTTCGGTGCGGTAGATCATGTTTGTATTTAACCTCTCTTTCTGACCGATAAAATTGGCTTTGACTTCGTTCTGCGACGGAGAAAGACTCGATCATTTACGGCAAGTAAAATCACTCGTCTTTCCCTTGCACGCCTTGTCTCGCACAATTTTATCGCTCAGTATTACTGTAAATTGGCTTTTTTAGAAAGTTTTTCGGGGTTCGGACCGTTTTTTCAAAAAGGGTCCGAAAAAACCGTGCTTATTCTACTGTAAAAAATATTTCTATAGTGCTATCATAACAGAAAACGGACTTGAAAATCAAGACATATTCTATCAGATTGATTGACATATCCTACTGTTTTGCTATAATGAAGAAAAGGAGTGGTAATATGTTTGAAATTACGGGTGTGCGGCACATGTATCCCGAGCCTGCAGGCTTTTTCATTGATCGGAAAAACGGTCATTCACGCTATACCTTTTTGCATTTTCACAATGGTGTAAGGCTTCGGCTTGGGGAACGGGAGATCCTGACCCAGCCCCACGCGGTGATCCTGTTTGCTCCCGGCGTTCCTCAATACTTTTACAGTGAGGAGCCGCTTCTCCACGACTGGTTCCATTTCGAAGGTGATGTTTCCGAGCTTCCTCTGGAGGTATTTCGGGAAGGCGCGGTGTTTTATCCCTCCTGCCACGAGGAGATCACCCGATGGGTAGCGGAATTGGAGACGGAATTTTTTTCGGGAAAGTGCGCCTCGCAGATGCTTTCGGACTGCAAGGTGAAGGAGCTTCTGATCGCCCTGGACCGAAACCTGAGCGAAAAGGATTCTCTTTCGGTGAAGACGCAGACTTTGGAAAAGTTTCGATTTTTGCGCGGGGAGATGTTCTCTTCCCTGCAGGAGCATCACAGCATTGAAACGCTTTCCCAAAGGGTCTGTCTCAGCCCCAGCCGCTTTTTTACACTGTATCGGAAGATTTACGGAACCTCTCCCATTGAAGATTTGATCGTTGCGCGGATCCGCAGTGCCAAAAACAAGCTTGCCTATTCCGACGCCACTGTGGACGCCATTGCCGCTTCCCTTGCTTATGAAAACACCACCCACTTTATCCGCCAGTTCAAGGCTCGCGTTGGTATTACGCCCAGAGCCTACCGTGATCAGATCCGCAAAGAAAAAAGCAAATAAAACAATCGAGAATAAGAAATGCTATAGCAACACAATTCCGTGCAGCTATAGCATTTTTTGTTATTTATGATGCGTCAGAACTTATTTATGCTCCAGGAACAGAGTTTCGCCGGGTGCGATCTTGTAATCCTCGCCGTCGATGGCGAAGAACAGGAGGGTCTGGGTGGGGTTGTAGATGCGTCTGCCGTCGGCACTGTAGACCAGGCGGTTGTAGGCTTCCACGTATTCGTACAGCTCAATGTTCGTGCAGTACCAGATATCCTCTTTGCCGCCCAGGGCTTCGCCGATCCGATCCAACAGATCCCAATTGTCGGCGCGCTGAAATTCGAAGCTGTGTCCCCACAGATAGAACAGGCGGGGATAGCGGTTTGCTTTGTACATGGGAGAGGTATCCAGAGAAACGAATTCCTCGATCCATTCCATCAGTTTGGGATTGGTGTGATGGGCGGTGGGAATCCAGTTGTGCCAATCGCGGGGGAGACGGAAATCGTTGTTGTCACCTGCTAGGGAACGGGCGTATACGATGCCAAGATCCGTCAGGTACTTTTTCACGTCCTCGTAGGAGGAGGTGTTTGTAAGCTTTGTAATACCGCTGTCGGGGAAAGCCATACCGCGGATGATCCTGCCGTATTCCGCCTCCAGCTCCAGTCTGCAATCCAGCACCTCCCGAATGCCCTCGATGGGGCGGAGATGTCCCTCGGCGCGATGTCCCCAGCCGTGTACGGCAACCTCGTGCCCGCGGGAGAAAATGTACTTGGTCGCAGTCTCAAGGGAAAAGGATTTTTCTCCTCGGTAGCTGATACCGTTCAGGTTAAAGGTGCATTTGAGACCGTATTGCGTAATGACGTCGGAAAAGCGCAGATCGTCCGCGCATCCGTCGTCGTAGCTTAAGGTTACTGCTTTTGCTTTTCCCTGAGGAAAGCGCAGAAATTGATAGCGAATCATAGCATCTCCTTAAAGAATAAATTGATGGGAATCGGAAAGCCCCAAAGCATCAATGGCGCGTTCCCAAATCGGTTTGATGCGATGGTAGTCGCTTGGCGCGTGAATGTCCGACCCAAGATAAAAACGACAACCCTCTTTTTTGGCAATGCGAAACAGGCGCAGAACCGTTTCTTCCTCCTCGGGACGGTAGTTCATATCGGCGGAATTTAATTCGATGCCCATTCCCACCCGCGCACCTTTTGCAAAAAGGGTTTGAAGCGCTTTGTCGGGCAAGGCGGAAAGGGTGTCCAGATACCCGCCGCGGTCCCCACTGCAAATCAAAGGGCAGGCGGGATGGGCAAGACCTACCTTATGGAAAGGAA
>JAZOSM010000032.1:0-2134 GCA_045657125.1 Eubacteriales bacterium | reverse complement strand
TGTCATCCAACCGCTTTGATCTGTTATTGTTTTATTCGCTATGTTCGCATAAGGCTTCGTATATGAGTCTTGCTCCGAGCTTGAAGGCATATTCGAAGATTGCTGCTTCGGCGAGGCTCATATACTCACTCCAGCAATCATGGAACTTTTTGAAGATCTCCTTCTGCTCATCGGTGAAGGTTTTCTCCAAGTCCTCGTGATGCCTTGCCATGTATCCGAGTAGCTCCTTCATCTCCTTTGAGCTGTTTCTGCTGTCCTCTTGCGGAATGATGTTTCCGTGCCATAGATCTTTTGTCATACTTTTCATAGGTTGCACCTCCTGTTAGCACAACAACATACAACAGAAGAGAGAGGAAGTCCAGCGCTTTTTCGAAAATAAATCCAACTTTTTCGGAGGGTCTTTTCTTTGCTTACAGCGATGCAATTTTTGCGTGGTTACATTAGTTTCACTTTGTGAAATTTTGCATTTGCATAAAATCACAAAGTGGTGCGATAGCCACACTTTACAATCACGCTGACTTTTATTCTACTTTTCAGCGTGGAAAGCAAGTTGCTCGGCGAAGCCTTTTCTTTGAATACAGCCACGCGCTTTTTGAGTGGTGAACGAGAAAAGTAGCAGGTTTGACTACAGCACCGCATATTTTGAGTGGTGATGGCGCTATTGGGGCGGTAATAATGTCGGGGTATTTGTTGGTGCAGCACGTATTTTCATTTTAGTCAAGTACGATTTGGTAAATCGTGATTAGGTATTTTTGAATCGTGAGCCTGCAACTCGCTCGGCCTGAATCTTTGATTACAGCGGTGCAAATATTTCACTACGAAAATTGCAAGTTCTCAATTCTGAATTCCGGAAATGTATAAATTATAGGTTGACAATATCCTAAAAATAGTGTATAATATAAATGCGATTAACGAGGAGGTGTAGATATGAACATCAATACCAATCAGATTGTTTCTATTTCGGAAGCTAACCAAAACTTTTCAAGAGTCGCACGTATTGTCGACAAAAACGGCGAGGTAATCATATTCAAAAACAATAAGCCCAAGTACAAGCTCATTGACATTGATAGTGATACAACCATTGAAATGACGGACGATGAGAAGATCGATTTCGTTGCGGCTCGTGTTTTGGAGCAATATCGCCGTGCCTTTGAGGAGCTTGCCAAATGATTAAATTCAGTCAAGAAAAGGTTTTATTGCTCCACAAGCTCATAACGGAGGAAACCGGTGGCGATCCCAACGTACGCGATATCGCGTTGCTGAACAGCGCACTGGAATCCGCTTTCCAAACCTTTGACGGTAAAGAGCTTTACCCCACAAAAGAAGAAAAGGGCGCTCGCATTGGATACGCCCTCATTTCAAACCATGCATTTGTTGACGGGAACAAGAGAATCGGAATGTACGTTCTTCTCACGTTTCTTGAGACCAACGGTATTAAAATCCACCCTTCCGTAGATGACGTGGCGAGAGTTGGTCTTGCAGTTGCAGCCGGAGAGATGAAATATGAGGATCTGCTGGAGTGGATTCTCGAAAACAAATAAGGGCTCGGAATCTGTCCTGACCACAATCTTGACCATTTACAGGTCTGGACTACGTGGGAATTATGGACTTTGCGGCACGTAAAAGCACGGGTTTCGGACGAAAAAGCACGAAAAAGCACGAAAAAAGAGGCAAAAAACCGATGCTTTTGCGTTTGGGACCAGGATGTCGCAGGTTCAAATCCTGTCATTCCGACCAAAAATTGTGCTTTGTGCACTAAAAAATCAGTCCTTTTCGCAAGATCAGGACTGATTTTTTATTTATTATCTCCAACTCGCTTATCTGTCAAATGACCACAGTTTTTATCAAAACGCTTTCTTTCGGCACAAGACTCCGGTTTGGGCTGAATTTTGAATACTTTCACCGCTTTTTTTGAAAAATCCTTTTCTTTGCCTACTGCACCGCAAATATTGAGGGGCGACCGCTATGGTCGCCCATCTTTCGTTTACGCATTTGCTGTCTTTTTCATCTCTGCAATTTCCGCTTTCATCGTCTTTATCAGCTCAGCGAGCTTTTCCTCGCATTCTTCTCGTGTCTTGGCGTACACGTTTTTGGATATACGCTTGCCGTTAACTCTCGGTGTGAACCGTCCTTC
>JAZOSM010000031.1:0-4248 GCA_045657125.1 Eubacteriales bacterium | reverse complement strand
TATCCCGCGTATCTTGTGCCCTGCCCGCTTTAAAACGGGCGGAAAAATATATTGAAAAAGGCGCCGAGCCTGTAGACGTTTCCACCCCCTTATTGTCAAAAGGACAAAAGCTTTTTCAAACCGTTTCGGAATGCATTGACGAGAGTATAGATGCTGAACAGGCGCTCAACGCCTATTTAAAAGAAATTCTTAATTCCGTCAAGAAAAACGATTCAACAAAAAATTAAGAGGCTAAAACCATGAGATTAGATAAATTTTTAAAAGTATCCCGTATTATCAAACGCCGCACCGTAGCCAACGATGCCTGCAGTGAAAGCCACGTTATGGTAAACTCCCGCATCGTCAAGCCCGCGTACGATTTGAAAATCGGCGACGTGATCGAAGTACATTTCGGTCAGCGAGTCTTTCGCTGCCGTGTAAAGGCTATGCCCGAGCACATTGGAAAAAATGAAGCATCCACCATGTACGAGGTTCTCGGCGAGGAATAAATTCCGTTTTTCTTTCATAAAATGGTTCTCGAAATGAGGTGGTTTTATGGAAGAAAAAAAGCACTCGGTCCATTTGGAATCCGGTAGTCTTTTGAATCTGACGGGAATTCGCGAAATCAAAAGTTTTCAGGAAACGGCGGCGGAATTTGATACTTGGGCAGGGCTCCTGCAAATCACGGGAGAACAAATGCATATGGAGCGTTTGGATCTTGACTCGGGCGAGGTGGAGCTCAAGGGGCGGATCATATCCCTTTATTATCCCGAAGAACGCGAAGAAGCTCCCCGCGGATTCTGGAGCAAACTGATTCGGTAATGGAACAATACGCCAACACCGAAAATTTTTTATTCTTCAGTTCCATTCTTTTAGGCTACTTCATTGGCCTTTATTACGAAATTTTTCGTTTTATCAGATTGGCTTTTCCGCACCCGAATTTTTTAATCGTTGCAGAAGACCTTTTCTTTTTCCTGCCGCTGTCTCCCGCACTGATCTTTTTTCACTACGCCCTAAACAGCGGTATTTTCCGATGGTTTTCATTGGCAGGGTGCATTTTGGGTTTTCTTCTCTATCTTTTAACTCTCGGAAAAATTTTGATCCGCTTTTCCCGAGGAATACTCTTTTGTATTAAAAAGATTCTGAAGGGATTGTTTGACGTTTTTATTCGTCCCCCATACATCGTTTTCAAAAATATAACAAATTGTCTATATGGCAAAGGAAAATCCTTTGTTATAATGAAACGGAAGAAGCAGGCGCACAGGCGCTTGCAAAAAAAGAAAGAGCATCTTTCCCGCTTGGCGGAGAAGGGTTTTCAATAGTTAGGAGCAAAAATGCGCAAAAGTCTGGTTTTTTTCGGAAAAATTGTCTTTGCCGTCGTTGTAGTATTTCTGGTGGTTATCATCATTGATAAAAACCTTCAGATCAACGACCTAAAAGAAAAAGAAAAAAAAGTTCGCGAACAAATGCAAGCATACACCTTGCAGGTAGAGCGACTCAATACACAGCTTGAAGAAGAAGTCACGGAAGAAACCATCAAGCGTATTGCAAGAGAACGATTGAATTTAAGAGATCCCGGCGATTTGATTTACGCCAACGAGCAGCCGGGTTAAAAAAAGCCGCAATTGCGGCTTTTTTCTTTTTTTGAATATTTTCTCCTTTCGCGGTAACAATAGAAACAAACCACGAAAATCACGAAAGGAAAGAACAATGTCTAATCAACTAAAAAAGAAAATTTCCGCAGGCGGGGGCTTGTACATAGCCCTGGCTATCTGCATCCTATCCGTCATTTGCATCGGCGTTTACAGCGCCGTCATCAACATTCTCGATCTAAACTCCACAGTCAATCGACGAGCTGAAGAAAAAAAGAACGACTACAACCAATCTCCCTCGATCATCATCGAATCCTCTACACCTGCTCCCAAAACGACCCTTCCTCCCACCACCTCTGCCAATGCATCGGTAGGGGCGGAAAAGGACGAGCCCGATGTAAACGTACAGGCACAGCCCTCTGCTCCCTCTTACAGTATGCCCGTAGAGGGAAATATCACAAAGCAGTTTTCCAATGATATTCTGGTCTATTCCGAGACGATGAACGATTATCGCGTGCACAACGGCATCGACATTGCCACAACGGTGGGAAATTCCATCAAAGCCTTCAGCGGCGGTACCGTGGAAGCGATTTACGATGATCCGCTTTTGGGATACACGGTGGTACTGGATCACGGAAACGGTGTCAAAAGCCGCTACTCCAATCTGAATCCTGAATTGCCCGAAGGAATCGAAACGGGCAAAACGGTAACAGAGGGTCAGGTCATCGGATGCTTGGGTGAAACCATCCTCATTGAATGTGCCGAGGAGTCCCATCTGCATTTCGAGGTTGTCGTAAACGGCGAATACGCCGATCCTTTAAGTTACTTGGAACAATAAAATTTTCGGGCGGCAGAAATGCCGCCTTTTTTTATCACAAAAAAAGCTTTCCACGCATAAGATAAACCAAGTGACAAATCAAAGGAGGCTTTTTTATGATAGATCAATCAAAGGGAACCCGCGGCACTTGCGGAAATATAAACGGAGCCAGCTGCATCGATACATATCGCATTTACGACTCCTGCCGAAACCAGGAATGTCTGGAAGAAATGAGAATTTTCGTAACCGACGAAGGACAGAGAATTTTAGACTCTGCCAATGCGATCCGTGTCAAAAGCATCAAGGTGCTCTGGACCAAAATCGACACCGAAGAAATGCCCTTTAACAAGGGATATTACCAAATCAATATTCGCTATTACTTTCACTGCGTATTGGATTGCTGTACAGGCCTTGGAACGGGTCAGGACGTAGCAGGACTTTGTGCTTGGGATAAAAGCGTACTGCTCTACGGCGGCGAAGGAAACGTTGCAATTTTCAAATCAGACGTTCCCCCCGACTCCTTCTGTCCCACGGGACCTGCAAGAATCCACCAAGGAACCAATCTTCCCCGCGCAGTCGTGGAAGCCGCAGAACCCGTTGCTCTGCGCTTAAACGTACTGGAACGCTGTGCTTGTCAGAACTTCGGCACCTGTGTTTTGGAAATCAGCCAGATTCCCGATCACATCTGCGCTTGTTACGAAGGCAGATTTACCGATCACACTGCCGGAAACAAGGTTTGTTTTCTCACCTTGGGACTTTTCTCCCTGGTACGCATGGAACGTCCTGCGCAGTTGGTTATCCCTGCCTGTGACAGCTGTATTCCGTCAGAGGAAAGCAAATGCGAACTCCCCTACACCGATCCCTGCGCACTTTTCCGTTCGATGGAATTCCCCGTAAAGGAATTTTATCCCGAAATGAAAGAAGGCGGATGCGACTGATCGGCGAAAAAATACCCCTTCACATTTTCTATACTTTGAGAAATTTATCTTGACAAAAACAAGAAAATTCGATATACTGTATTCAGAGTAATTTTGAATATGAACAAGGGGTAATCTTATGAAAAGAATTCTTCCTATTATTTTGGTTCTTGCTATGCTTTTGTTAGTCCTTCTGTCTTGCGGACCGAAAGAAGAACCCGTTACCACAACCGAGGAGGAAATCACAACTACGACCGCGAAGAAATCCACAACCTCCAAGCATTTGAACATGGGTATCGCTGACGCAGATGAGGGTTGGTCCTTCTGGAAAAGTTTCTAAAAAGACAAAAAGCCGACAAATAATTGTCGGCTTTTCTTTTTTATCGGATCAACTTCAAATATGGTGGGAGCGTTTCTCCGATCAAGTGATTTTGCTCACGGATCTTTTCCGGTGAAATGTGATACTCCTTGGCAAGAGACCACAGACTGTCACCCTCGCACGGATAGACAAAGAGAATTTCACCACGCTTTTTCTCAAAACGTTCTCCTCGTTCCAGACTTGCAATCATTTCGGGGCGATGAATTCTGTACACGTAAATGCTTCCGCACAGTTCAAAGCGCAAACCGAAATCCTGACCGCCAACTTCCACGTCAACAGCCCCTGCTCCGCCGCAGACTTCAATGATGCACTCCTCACCCTCGGGAATGGAAATGGGCGGTGTTACGTGGGACTTAAATTCATAGGTATCTTCATAATTTTTGATTTCTCCCGTTTCCGTAATTCCCAAATAGGAAAAACCGATTTTCCCTTCTAAACAAAGTTTTCCCTCCTCCAAATAGGAATTGCGAAACTCTACACCTGCACACACGCCTTCCGCGCGAACAATCGAGGAGTCGTGGGAAGGAATGGACGTCTTAACGGAATCTGAAAAATCAAAAATTC
>JAZOSM010000030.1:0-5176 GCA_045657125.1 Eubacteriales bacterium | reverse complement strand
GCGAGCGCGGCTACCACAAATAATTTTCAAGGAGCTTTTATGAAAAAAATCATCGTACTTCTCTGCCTTTTGGCAATTTGTCTTCCCCTGATTTCCTGCGGCGGATCAAACCTCGCTATAGAAGAAACCGTTACCCAAACCAAAACGGAAGAAAAAGAAACCGGCCCCATCGTTTACCCCGACACCTTTGCAGTAGGTTATTCCATCGGTGACATTACCTGCACCACACCCTTGCCCATTTACAACGGTATGGCAGATATGATTCACGACCCCTTGATGCTGACCGTAACCGCCTTTTCCGACGGTGAAGGAAACGTGGCATTGGTTATGACCGCCGACCTGAAGGGTATGCACCGCCCCGTATTCGAGCGCAGTGCTTCGATCATTGAAAAGCAGTTCGGCATCCCCGCGGAAAACATCATTCTCAGCTGTACCCATACTCACTCCGCACCCACCGTCGGTGAAAGCAACGCAGAGGTAAACCGCTGGGCGCCCATTTACTACAAAACCCTTCCCGGCATCGTGGAAGCGGCTCTGCGCGACCTTGATCCCGTAAACGGCGTTTACATCGGCAAAGCGCAGGCTGAGGGCATTTCCTTCGTTCGCCGCTACCTTCTTGCCGACGGAACCTATAAATTCAACCCAAGCTCCTCCGACAACCCCGTAAAGCACGAGTCCGAGGCTGACCGTGAGCTGCGCACCATCCGCATCGACCGCAAAACGAAAAAAGACGTTCTCATGGTTAACTATCAGACCCACTACGGCGGAGCTACCGGCAAATATCCCAACAAGCTTTCTGCAGACTTCGTTTACCCCTTCCGTAAGCAGGCGCAGACAAAATGGGATTGCCTTTTTGCATACCAAAGCGGCGCAGGCGGGGACGTAAACTTCAACTCCATGTTCCCCGAAGAAAAAATCTACGGTGACTACGAGGAAGCCATCAAGGGCTTTATGCTCGCTACCGAAGAAGCGCTGAAAAATGAACAAAAAGCAGAAATCGGCACCATCAAAACTGCCGCAGGCTTCAGCACCGCCACCGTAAAGAAAGACTCTGCCGAGCGTATCTCCTACGCTACCAGAATTCAAAGTCTCGGTGATGAAAAGGCAGATGCAAAACTGAAGGAACAGCTGGTCAAGGAAGCAGGCTTCTACACCAAATACGATGCAGGCGCAGTTCTGAAACGTAACAACGAAATGGGCGAGACCGAGGACGTGCCTTTGACCTGTATCACTTTCGGAGACATTGCTTTTGCCGCATTCCCCTATGAAATGTTCCACGAAAGCGGCAAACAGTGCCGTGAGGCTTCCCCCTTCAAAATGACCTTTATCAACACCATTGCAGGCGGCTCTTACGGCTATATTCCCACCAAGGAAGCCTTCCCCCACGGTGCTTACGAGGTTGGTATCTGCCGCTACACCGAGGGCTGTGCAGAGCAGTTCGTTGCCTATATGACAGATCTTTTGAAGCAGTGCAAAGACAATGCCTAACGAGAAAGGAATGAACCTATGAAAAGAATTTTCACCCTTGTTTTGGCACTTGTGATGCTTCTGCCTTTGTGTGCCTGTTCCTCAGGACTTGCCACCGAGGCGGAGACGAAAACAGACGCCACCGAAGAAAAAAACACCGAGGAGATCCTCGAAACGGGACCCATCGTTTATCCCGAGGGCTTTTCCGTGGGCTACGGCACCGTTGACGTATCCGGCTCCGTATTTCCCATGACGTACTACGGCGGAACCGCTACGGGAATCCAGGACCCGCTGATGCTTACCTGTGTGGCACTTTGCGACGGCAAGGACGTGGCACTGGTTATGACCGTCGATCTGAAAAAAATGTACAGAAAAGTGTTCGATCAGTCCACCAAGCTCATTGAAAAAGAGTTCGGTATCCCTGCCGAAAACGTTATCATCAGCTCCACCCACTCCCACTCTGCACCCGATGCAGGGGAAGAAAACGCTTCCGGCAACATCCAGTGGGTTCAGCAGTATTACAAGCAAGTTCCCAAGGTGGTAGAAGCCGCCCTGCGTGATCTGGACGTGGTTCAGGACGCCTTCACGGGCAAAGCAAATACCGAGCATCCCATCGCCTTCGTTCGCCGCTATTATATGGCGGACGGTTCTTTCAAAACCATCGCCTCCTCCAATCCCTCCGAGGATTATAAGGCGCACGAATCCGTAGCCGATCCCGAATTCCGTACCATCCGCTTTGACCGCAAAAACAAAAAAGACGTTTTGATGGTCAACTTCCAGACCCACTACGGCGGAGGCATAACGGCAGGTATGTTTTCTGCGGATTTCGTCCATCCCTTCCGTCAGCAGGCGCAGAAAAAATGGGATTGCCTTTTCGCTTATTACAGCGGAGCAGGCGGCAACATCAATTTCAAATCCAACATCCCCGGCGAACTCTATTACGAATCTCCCTCTGATGCAATCGCAGGCTTTATGAATACCACCGAAGCGGCTCTGAAAGCGGAGGAAAAGGTTTCCGTTGGCAAAATTCAAACGGAAAAAAGCCTGTATGCCGGCAAGGTTCGTCACAACACCGACGAAGAAGTGAGAAAAGCACAAGAGGTGGTAACCGCAGGCTACGAAAGCATAAAAGGCATAGAGCTTATGGCAAAATACGGCTTTGACAACTACTACGAGCCCGCATTCATCGTTACCCGTTCCCGTCTTGGCGAAACGGTAGAGGTGCCTCTGACCGCAATTTCCTTCGGTGACGTTGCCTTCTGTGGATTCCCCTATGAAATGTTCCACGAAAACGGCAAAGAGGTCCGCGACGGTTCTCCCTTCAAAGTCACCTTTATCTGCACCCTTTCCGGTGATGCCCTGGGCTACGTTCCCTCTGCCATCGGCTACAAAAACGGCGGCTACGAAACCTTCAACTGCCGCTTTGCACCCGGCTCCGGCGAGGAATTCGCAAACGAATCCATCCGTCTTTTGAACGAGTGCAAAAACGCAAACTGAAAACGCAAAACGGAAGTCCGCGGACTTCCTTTTTTTGTAAAATTAACCGAATATTCATTGCTTTTTCCGCTTTTTTTGGTAAAATGGTTGTATCCGTATTCAGGAGGTTCTTATGAGACGCACGCTTGCATTTCTTTTGGCTGCGATCACGCTGCTTTCTCTGTGTGCCTGCTCTTCCGGGCTTGCCACCGAGGAAACAAAAACCGAAGTGAACACCGCCGAAGCCAAAAACGAAGAAGCCGCAAAGGACAAAGGCCCCATCGTCTACCCCGATTCCTTTGCCGTCGGCTATTCCATTATTGACATCACCACCGTTCCTCTGCCTATGTACGATGCCACCGCGGAGACCGTCCACGATCCGCTGATGCTGACCTGCACCGCCATTTCCGACGGTGAGGGCAACGTTGCTCTCATTATGTCCGCGGATCTGAAGGGTATGAAGTACAACGTTGCGAAGCGCTCCATGCAGATCATCGAGAAAAAGTTCGGAATCCCCGGTAAAAACGTGATGATCAACTGCACCCACACCCACTCCGCTCCCACCGTGGGCAGCGATAGCGCGCAGCTGGTCCGCTGGGAAGCAAAATATTACAAGCAGCTGCCCATTCTGGTAGAAGCGGCTCTGAGAGATCTGGATCCCGTAGAAGCGGCCTACACCGGCAAGGGCATTGCCGAGGGCATCTCCTTCGTCCGCAGATACCATCTGGAGGGCGGCGGCTTTAGAACCAATGCCAAATCCTCCCAAAAGCCCATCGCCCACGAGTCCGTAGCGGACCCCGAGCTGAGAACCATTCGCTTCGACCGCAAGAACAAGAAGGACGTTCTCATGGTCAACTATCAGACCCACTACGGCGGAGCCACAAGTCTCTATCCCGAGCAGGTTTCCGCAGACTTCATTCTCCCCTTCCGTCAGAAGGCCGAGAAAAAGTACGACTGTCTCTTCGCCTATCAGTCCGGCGCAGGCGGAAACATCAACTTCAATTCCGCCATCCCCGGTGAGGATCCCTATTCCACCTTCCTGGACGCCATTCCCGCCTTTATCAAGGCAACCGACGAGGCTCTGGCAAACGAAGTAAAGGCAGAGCTGGGCACCATCCGCTCCACCGAAAGCGTCTATTCCGCCAAGGTGAAAAAGGACAGCGAGGAGCGTGTGAAGCAGGCCATCGAGTGCCAGTCCGCAGGTTGGGAATCCGAGCTGGGAAAAGACCTTTTGGCAAAGTACGGCTTCGAAACCAAATACGACGCGTCCCACACCATTTCCCGCAACCGCGAAAAGGGCGAGACCGAGGACGTAAACTTTTCCGCCATCGCCTTCGGTGACATTGCCTTCACCGCCTTCCCCTACGAAATGTTTGATACCAACGGCA
Organism: Eubacteriales bacterium; assembly: GCA_045657125.1. Taxonomy (GTDB): domain Bacteria; phylum Bacillota; class Clostridia; order Oscillospirales; family SIG627; genus RGIG5579. Next base: position 845 of record JAZOSM010000030.1, on the reverse strand, counting down.
AACAGGTGCGTGACGGCTCCCCCTACAAGATGACCTTCATCTGCTCCCTCACCAACGGCTCCATGGGCTATATGCCCTCCGCCCTTGCCTTCACCAACGGAAGCTACGAGGTACTCAGTTGTCCCTACGTCCCCGGCTGCGGTGAGGAATTTGCAAACGAAATGCTGCGGCTTCTGGCAATCTGCAAAAACGAAGCCTGATCAAATAAAAAACGGAAATCTGCGGATTTCCGTTTTTTATTTCGTTTGTAATTTTTGCAATGCTTGACTTCGTTTTGATGTTGTGGTAGGATGGCAGAAAAGAAAAACTTCGAGGTAAAAATATGAATAAAACAATCAGCTTGTTACTGGCTTCCGTTCTGGTCTTTACTGCACTGGCAATCGGCTATTCCGCCGGCGCTGTAACCGGGCACGATGCCCTTTGCAGTAAATGCCGCTACACGGGTGATATGGATCAAAACGGAAAAGTGGATCCGGATGACGCCATCCATCTGCTTTTTCACGCAAATTTCCCCGAGAAATATCCCTTGCCCGGCTGTGAATACGTGGAAGAAGAGCCCGATAACCCCGACGATGATGAAGATATCATCTATCCCAAGGGCTTTTCCGTGGGCTACGGCACCGTTGACGTATCCGGCTCCGTATTTCCCATGACGTACTACGGCGGAACCGCTACGGGAATCCAGGACCCGTTGATGCTTACCTGTGTGGCACTTTGCGACGGCAAGGACGTGGCACTGGTTATGACCGTCGATCTGAAAAAAATGTACAGAAAAGTGTTCGATCAGTCCACCAAGCTCATTGAAAAAGAGTTCGGCATCCCTGCCGAAAACGTTATCATCAGCT
>JAZOSM010000029.1:0-2117 GCA_045657125.1 Eubacteriales bacterium | reverse complement strand
GGATTCGAACCCCCGACCTACTGCTTAGAAGGCAGTTGCTCTATCCGGCTGAGCTAAAAGCACATAGTGGAGCGGGTGAAGGGAATCGAACCCTCGTAATCAGCTTGGAAGGCTGGAATTCTACCATTGAACTACACCCGCATTTCACTCGGCTCTCAAAAAGCCGCTTGCATATATTATCACAAAGAGAACATCTTGTCAATAACTTTTTATCAAAAATCCCTCTTTTTTCTTGCAAATTTCAAAATGCAAAAAATTCTTAAAAGATTTTTTCAAAAACCCCTTGACAAAATCAATACAAAATCCTATAATATCTAGGCTATCTGGGTGTAGCGCAGATGGTAGCGCGCTACCTTGGGGTGGTAGAGGCCGTGGGTTCAAATCCCGCCACTCAGACCAGCAAGTGCCAAGTCGAAAGGCTTGGCACTTTGTATTTTTCTGCAGATTAAACACTATGCCTGAGTTCGGCATAGTGTTTTTTTATGACTTGCGTTCCATGGATTTTAGATCTATATTGAGACACATCAAACTTCCATTGCCATTGAAAACTACAACCGCTTGTAGTATAATGAACGTAATGTCTTTTTAGGATTCGTAAAAAACGAAAATTACAACAAAGAGGTTCTATTATGAGGGAAACTCCTTCACCGTTGCCTTACCGCGACCTGAACTCCCACCTGCGGGAGCGTTTCGGCAAAAAGATTTATAAAATCAGTCTTTCCACTCCCTTTACCTGCCCCAACCGCGACGGAACACTGGGCACAAAGGGGTGCCTTTTTTGCTCCGCATCGGGCAGCGGGAATTTTGCCGCAGGAAAAGACCTTCCCATTGAGGAACAGTTGAAAGTGGGAAAATCCAAAGTTCTCGGAAAAATCACAGCCAAGGAATACGGTTTTATCGCCTATTTTCAATCGTTCTCCTCCACTTACGGCGATCTTTCCATTCAAAGAGAGCTTTTCACCAAAGCAATTTCCGATCCCGAAGTGGTAGCGCTTTCCGTTGCCACACGCCCCGACTGTTTGCCGCGGGAGGTTTTGGACCTTTTGCAGGAGCTCTCCGCCATCAAGCCCGTTTGGGTCGAGCTTGGACTGCAAACCACCAAGGAAGAAAGCGTAGAACTCATTCGACGGGGATATGAAAACCCTGTTTACGAAAAAGCCGTTCGGGAATTACGCGCCCGCGGAATTGAGGTAATCGTTCACCTGATCCTGGGACTTCCCGGTGAAAGTCACGAGGATGAAATAAAATCCCTGCAGGATGCTACGCGCGTCCCCGTAAACGGAGTAAAATTTCACCTGCTTCACGTGTTGCGCGGGACGGACCTGGCAAAGATGAACTACACACCGCTGACTTTGGAGGAATACGTCTTCCGCGTAACGGACTTGGTTCGATACGTGCCCAAAGACGTGGTCATTCACCGTCTGACCGGTGACGGAGATAAAAAAGAACTTCTGGCTCCCCTTTGGAGCGGTGATAAAAAACGCGTACTCAATACCATTTCGGCGGCATTTCGAAGCCAAAGGATTTTCCAAGGCGAGGCACTCAAATAAAAAATCATATTTTTTCAAAAACCTCTTGACAAACGGATTCTTTTCTGCTAATATTAGTTGGTCCGAGGCCCGTTGGTCAAGCGGTTAAGACACCGCCCTTTCACGGCGGTAACATGGGTTCGATTCCCGTACGGGTCACCAAAAAAGAAGTAACTTTTGTCTACCAAAAGTTACTTCTTTTTTTATCCAAGCCGCAGGCTTGGTATATCATCACGCGTTAGCGTGTATATCATCGCCGTAGGCGTATATCATCACCGAAGGTGCATACTCCTGCGGCTTGATGAGATACAACACTGCGTGTTGGTGATATACAATGCGACCCATTGATGATATGCAACGGCAAGCCGTTGATTTATTTCGCATCAGCGATATACCATTGAAAAGAACAACAAATTATGGTATAATCAGTTAGACAAACTTGAATTTGTTGAATGGAGGCAAATGGTAGTACGTATGAACAAATTTTTCCAAAGACTGTTTCTTTTTGAAAAATGCGAAATCAAAACCAAACTTTCAGAACAAGAAATACTAAACAGAGTTACATCATTCGTTGATTACGAACATACA
>JAZOSM010000028.1:0-16945 GCA_045657125.1 Eubacteriales bacterium | reverse complement strand
CTCTGAGCTGCGCCGATGAGCTTGCCGTTCAGCTCGGGAATAACCAGACCGATTGCCTTAGCAGCACCGGTAGAGTTGGGAACGATGTTTACAGCGCCTGCACGAGCTCTGCGGAGGTCACCCTTTCTGTGGGGACCGTCGGGGATCATCTGGTCACCGGTGTAAGCGTGAACAGTGGTCATGATACCGCTCTGGATGGGAGCGAAGTCGTTGAGAGCCTTAGCCATGGGAGCAAGGCAGTTGGTGGTGCAGGAAGCAGCGGAAATAACGGTGTCTTCTGCAGTCAGGTTCTTGTGGTTTACGTTGTAAACGATGGTGGGCAGATCGTTACCTGCGGGAGCAGAGATAACAACCTTCTTAGCGCCTGCTGCGATGTGAGCAGAAGCCTTTTCCTTGGAGGTGTAGAAACCGGTGCACTCCAGAACTACGTCAACGCCGATCTCGCCCCAGGGCAGATTAGCAGCGTCCTTCTCACAGTAGATGGTGATTTCCTTACCGTCTACGATGATGGAGTTCTCGGTAGCTTCTACCTTCTTGTTGTAACGACCCTGAGCAGAGTCATACTTCAGAAGATGAGCGAGCATCTTGGGATCGGTCAGGTCGTTGATGGCAACTACTTCGTAGCCTTCAGCAGCGAACATCTGACGGAATGCGAGACGGCCGATACGACCGAAACCGTTAATGGCAACTTTTACAGACATTGTGGTATCTCCTTTTATGTTTAAATTTTAATTTTTTTACCATCCATTAGTATAGAGCATTTTCCAAAAAAATACAAGAGAAAATTTCAAAATTTTTATTTTTGTAACATTTTGAAAAATCCAAGGGCATTTTCGCGAGTGATTTGTACCATTTCCTCGGTCGTAACCCCGTGAAGCTCTGCCAGTTTGGCACAGGTGGCGTATGCATAGCAGGATTTGTTCCGTTTTCCGCGATAAGGCACGGGCGCAAGGTAGGGCGCGTCGGTCTCCACCAAAAGTCGGTCAAGAGGTACAACCTTTGCAGCTTCGGGAACGATGGCGGCGTTTTTAAAGGTCACGGTGCCGGAGAAGGAAATATACCAGCCCATTTTCACGTACTGACGCGCCATTTCGGGGGAGGAGGAGAAGGAATGCATCACACCCTTCACATCGGGAAACTCCCGAATAATGTCGAACACGTCTCCGTGGGCGTCGCGGTCGTGAATACAAACGGGATACCCCGTTTCCCGAGCCAGGGTCATCAGACGGCGGAACACGTCCTTTTGTACGTCGCGGGAACAGTTTTCGTATTTATAGTCAAGACCGATTTCACCAATAGCAACCGCCTTGGGGTGGCGAAGCATTTCCTTCAGCGCATCAATGGAATTTTCGTCGAAGGTATGTGCATCCTGGGGATGGATTCCCACCGCCGCGTAGAACATCGGATACTTTTCCGCAAGGTCCAGGCAAAGACGGCTTGTGGGAACGTCGCAACCGATATTGACCACGTACTCCACACCGCAAGGGCAAATTTCACTTTGAGAAGAAATCAGTTCCACCACTTCATCCAGATCACCGCCGAAACGGGGATCATCGTAGTGGGCGTGGCTATCGAAAAGACCCATTTATCCGATGTTTGCGCCTGCAGGCGTATCGGCAGGAAGCTGAATCAGACAAACGTTGCCCTCAGCTTCGGTGGAAAGGAGCATACCGTGAGACTCCAGACCCATCATCTTGCGGGGGAGAAGATTTTTCACCAGCACCAGCTTTTTGCCCACGAGATCTTCTGCCTTATGGAACTTGGCAACGCCGGAAAGAACCTGTCTTTCTTCGTCCCCGATGTTCAATTTGAATTTCAAAAGCTTTTCGCTCTTGGGTACGTTCTCACATTCCAGAACCTCCGCACAGACAAGCTCGATCTTGCAGAAATCGTCAAAGGTGCAGGGCTCCTTGGGGCCCTCTGCTTCCTTAGCGGCTTTTTTGGCGGCTTCTTTCGCGGCTTCCTTAGCTGCCTTCTGCTTTGCCTTTGCCTTCTCGGTCAGATCTTTGATCAGCGCGTCTGCATCCAGTCTTGCAAACAAAGGCTCGCAGGGGCTTACGGCAAAGGATGCGGGAACACCGAATTCTGCGGTAACGGAATCAAAATTCTCCGCAGGTGCACAGCAAACGGTCTTTGCAATTTTTTCCGCGGTGGCGGGCATAAAGGGAGTCAGCATCACACCGATACGGCGGATGGCCTCCAAAAGGTTGTACAGAACGCCCTCAAGACGTGCTTTCTGCGCCTCGTCCTTGGCAAGTGCCCAGGGCATGGTTTCGTCGATGTACTTATTGCAACGCTTGGCAAAATCCATTACCGCGTTGATGCTGTCACCGATGTGCAGATTGTCAAAGCCTGCATTCAGCGCGTCAAACGCCTTTTTCTGACAAGCAATCAGATCAGCGTCGAATTCATTTTCAAAATCAGCAGGGCGGGAAACCTTTCCGTCGAAATACTTCACAGCCATTGCCACACTGCGGCTGACCAAATTACCCAAGGTATTGGCAAGATCCGCATTGAACTTTGCGATCATGGATTCGTAGGTGATGCTTCCGTCCTGTGCAAAGGGAATCTCGGACAAAAGATAATAGCGAACCGCATCCACGCCGAAGATCTCTGCCATTTCGTCGGAGTAAACCACGTTGCCCTTGGATTTGCTCATCTTATCCTCGCCGAACAGAACCCAGGGATGACCCAAAACGCGCTTGGGCAAGGGCAGATCCAGCGCCATCAGCAAAATGGGCCAATAAATGGTATGGAAACGAACGATGTCCTTACCGATTACGTGCAGGTCTGCAGGCCAGTACTTGGCAAAATTCTCTCCGCTGCCGTCGGGATTGTAGCCCAAGGCAGTGATGTAGTTGGAAAGGGCGTCGATCCATACGTAGATTACGTGACGGGGATCTTCCTTTACCTTAACGCCCCAGGAGAAGGTGGAGCGGGAAACGCAAAGATCGGCAAGGCCGGGCTTGATAAAGTTATTGATCATTTCCGCCTTACGGGAAAGGGGCGCGAAAAATTCGGGATTTTCTTCGTAGTACTGTACCAAGCGGTCAGCGTATTTGGAAAGGCGCAAAAAGTAGGCTTCTTCCTTGGCGTCCACGCAGGGTCTGCCGCAGTCGGGGCAGAGACCGCCCTCCTTCAGCTGAGAAGAAGTAAAGAAGGATTCGCAGGGTACGCAGTATTTGCCCTCGTATTCTCCTTTGTAAATGTCGCCCTTTTCCAAAAGCTTCTGGAAAATCTTTTCCACCGCGTCCTCGTGATCTGCATCGGTGGTACGAATAAAGCGATCGTAGGAAATATTCATTCCGTCCCAAACCTCTTTGATCTGGGCGGCAATTTTATCAACGTAAGCCTTGGGCTCGATTCCCTCTGCCTTGGCAAGCTCCTCGATTTTCTGTCCGTGCTCGTCAGAACCGGTCAGATAGTACACGTCAAAGCCCATCATTCTCTTATAGCGAGCAATGGCATCGGCAAGAACGGGATCGTACACGTTTCCGATGTGGGGCTTACGGGAGGTGTAAGCAATGGCAGTGGTAATATAATACTTTTGTTTTTCCATAACAGGGGTCCTCAACTTTCCGAAAAGCGGCGAATGAGCCACTCTCCTCATTTTATTACATCCTATATTATACACAATTTTTTTCGGATTTCAAGGCTTTGCAGGGGGACTTTGCAAAACCTTTTTTGAAAAAAAGGTTCTGCACTCCAAAAACTTATAAATTGAAAAAGGAAAAGAGGCGTGATACCCCTTTCCCCTTTATACGTTTTTCCCAAGCTTTTTTCAAAAATCGTCTATTCCTTTTTTGAAAAAAAGGAACCGAAAAAACTTATAAAAAGAGTATAATAGAAAAGACCGTTCATTTCCCCCTTTTTAAGTTTTTGCGGGGCTTTTTTCAAAAAGCGTCCGTTCCCCTACCACACCTCTTCACTCTTCACTCTTCACTAAAAAAGCACCCTCAGGTGCTTTTTTTCAATATGTGTTCCAGTTCACGGAGCGTCTTTTCCCGATCGTAGGTGGAGATGCGAACCAAAAGACAGTCCCCTGCGGCAAGTAAATGCCCCTCGCCCGCTTTTTTCACGGACAGAACCCGAACCCCGTCGGGCCAGAAAATATCGCGGATCTCCTTGCCCACGGCAAAGGCGCCCGCCTCAACGAAAAAGGAATCTTCCTCCTCCGTATGGGTTTTCCCTTGATGCAAAAGTTCACGGCGGCGCTCCAAAACGCATTCACCGATGGATTCCTCGCCAAGCGCTTCGGGAATGGCGTAGGAAAGAATACAGATCAAAATCAACGGCAAGAGGTTGTGGGAAAGTCCCAGCGCCTCCACACCGAACAAAATGGCGGTCAAGGGCATTTTCATCATACCTGCAACACAGCCCACGATACCGAATACCACGAATATGGCCGCCGACTCCTCACCGCCCAAGAATTTCCCGAGAACGGCACCTGCCGTACCGCCGATGGCAAGCATGGGTAAAAAGATGCCGCCCGTAATACCCGAAATGTTGGCGGAAAGGGTCAAAATCCATCGGATTAGCAAAATCCCGATCAAAACGGGCAAAGCAGGACTGTGGGAAAACAGCTCGTCGATGAGATGATGACCGGTGGAAATCCATTCCGAGGAGAAAATACCTGCCAAAAGAGTTACCGCAAAGACCGTGAAAATTTTGACTTGACCTTTGCACTGCCATTTTTTCCGCAAAAGGGTATCCAGCAAATGGTAGCCCTTGAGAAACAGCAGAGAGAAAATTCCCATAAAAACACCTGCCAAAAGGGGCTTCCAATAATCACCCAGCGCCAGGGCACCAAAATCAGCCACGTCAAAAAGCGCAACGTCCACACCCACCAAGGGAGACAGCGCAAAGGCGAAAAGCTCGGCAAACAAAACCGCAACCACCGCCACAAGCACGATCAGCGGAGAAATTCTTCCGTGCGCTTCCTCCACCGCGAAGAAAATTCCCGAAAGGGGCGCGCCCGTCGCTACGGAAAAGCCTGCGGAAGCACCGCCCGTCATGGAAAAGCGCTCCCAGGCGCGGAAGCGTTTCGGCGCCTTTCTGGCAGCCAAAGCACCCAACGACGCACTCAGCTGAACCGAGGGACCCTCCGTTCCCAACGGAACACCGAACAAAAAGGAGATCAAGGACAGGAAAAAACTGCCCAAAGTGCTTTTGGCAGGGTGAAAGTGAAACAGTCCACGCAAGGTACCAAGCGTTGCGGGAATGCCGCCGCCCTGCAAATCGGGCTCTTTTTTATAAATGAAAGACAGCAGAAAGGAAATCCCCAGCGCCAGAACCAGCGCAATGGGAAGAACCCACAAATGCCCTCTCATAAAGGTAAAAAAAGCCGAGGATGCGCTGACCGCACCCTTGGCAAAAAGCTTATAGATGGTTACCACACCGCCTGCAAGGATACCCGACACCGCGCCGAACAGCAGGGCAGGCAAAACCGAGGAGGTCAGGTGTGTTTTGATTTCTCTTTTTCCGTTCATTTCTCGCGCCTCGTTTTTGTTTTTCATTCCCGCCCGAACCCTTTCGGGCAGATTTCCGTTACAGAACGGTATCGGTAAGGATTTTCCTTGGATTGAGACACATCAATTTCTCCGCGTACTCTGCCGATACCAAAGACGTGATGCGCTGATAGGCGGGAAGCAGATTTGCGTGACGGTCGCGGGTATTGTGGGCATCACTTCCCACACAGGAAACCAGACCCCGCTTCAAAAGCTGCTCCGTGAGATTTTTAATCCCCCGTCCAAAGCCTCCCATAAGACTGTCTGCGGTAATTTGCACACGACAGCCAAGGCGGGTCCACTCCTCCACGATCTCCGGCTTCTGCAAAACCACGCCGTAACGCTCGGGATGGGCAATCAGAGGAATATACCCTGCATCCAAAAGATCGTAAAACACCCGCACGTAGGAATGTTCGGGAAAATACGACGGAAATTCCGTCAGCAAGTAACGGCTCTTATTCAAGGTGGGCAGAGACAGCCGAATTCCTTCTTCCATCATATAGGGAGAGACGTATACTTCCCCGCCGAAATACAGGGCAACGCCCAAGCCCTTTGACGCCTGGGTCAAATCATCGAAGCGGCGAATATTTCTCTCCATTTGTCTGAGAAAATCCTCTTTCTCCTCTATCAGCACGTGGGGAGTCAAAACAATGGCGCGGGTCTGGTGCTCCGCGGCAAAGCGAATCATTTCCAAAGCGGTCTCAAGATCTCTTGCGCCGTCATCCACTCGCGGCAAAATATGCGTATGCATATCAAACAGTTTCATTGTTTCTCCTCCTTTTTCCTTTGATTTTCCTATTATACCGATAAAAATGATTTTTGGCAAGTTCCTTTTCCGCTACAGAGCAAAAAACTTCTCTTTTTCGCCAAAAGAACAGGTTCTATCCCCATTCGGGCAGTGCATATACTGAAAAAAACGTGAAAATCAAGGAGGACGATATGACCACATTCTTTCCCGAGGGGACTTTGCTTTGCACGGGGGAAAACAAGGCGGCGATGACCTCTCTTGCAGCTTTGGAAAAAGCCATGGAACAAGGCAAACTTTTAGAGGCGGTGGCTTTCCGCTGTGATCCCGATCTGACTTTGGTATTCAATTTGGGCGGTTACTACGCATATTTGCCCAAAGAGGAGGTAGCCGTGGCGGAGGAAGGGACGTATTTGCGGGACATTGCGGTAATTACCCGTGTGGGAAAGCCCTGCGTATTTATTATTGAACATATTGAGACCGAGCCGCAGGTTCGCATTTTCCTTTCCCGTAAAAAGGCGCAGGAACGATGCCTTGCGGAGTATTTGGATACCTTGGAGACAGGAGACGTTCTTCCCGCCAAGGTAAGTCATCTGGAGCCTTTCGGCGCTTTTTGCGATATTGGTTGCGGAATTCCTTCTCTCCTTGCCATTGACTGCATTTCCGTCTCCCGCATTTCCCATCCCTCCGACCGATTTTTCCCCGGGGAACAGATTCTCTGCGCCGTCCGCGCCCGAGACGATCGGAGACTTGGCAGACGGGGGCGTATCAGTCTGACCCACAAGGAGCTTTTGGGCACGTGGCAACAAAACGCAGACCGCTTTTGCGCGGGGCAAACGGTAATGGGCATCATCCGCAGTGTAGAAAGCTACGGTATTTTCATTGAACTGGCGCCCAATCTTGCGGGACTTGCGGAATGGCGAGGGGACGTAAAACCCGGCGACGGCTGTTCCGTCTACATCAAAAGCATCATCCCTCAAAAAATGAAAATCAAACTGGTTCTCATTGATACCTTTCGCGCCCCTGCCCCTCTCCCCACGGAATACTTCATCCGAGAGGGCAACGTCCGCGATTTCCATTATCAAACCACTTGACCTGTTGCAGGGGGACGGGCAAGGCAAACGCGCTTTTTGAAAAAAGCTTGGCAAAAACTTCAAACAAGAATAATTTAATAGCCCCCTTCCGGTCTACGCTCTTTAAACCCCGCTTTGTTCCCTCATAATCCTTGACGTACCGTAGGGGACGGCAGTCCTGTTGCGGTGCCCACCATCTGCCTTCGTCGAATGTGCTCCTCGGCATCTGCTGACCGCTGCCACTCGCTCAAGTCGCTTCTCCCGCTCCGCGGCGCTCCCATCGCTCCCCTCGACGGCCCGCAGGCGGACGCTTTTTGAAAAGGGTTCCGAAAAAGTCGCAGCCAAATTTACAAAGCAGAAAAAAAGGGCCTTTCGGGGCTGTAATCTACTTTAGGGTACCTCATCATATTATTTAAAAAGCCTGCATATTGCAGGCTTTTTTGTGTGAAAGATATAAAAAGTTAACATCATTTTGTGCAGGTAAATGAAATTATTTTTTTGAAATAAATTATATTGACAAATAATGGAAAGCGTTGCTATAAGTGAATCGGGAGGAATATCGAAAAAGCCACAAAAAAACAACAAAATATCAATCAACAGAAAAGGAGAACCGCTATGAAAAAGTCCATCTTTCACTTGACATCCATCTTTTTGGCATTGCTCTTTATCTTACAAACGATTCCCCTCAATCTGTTGGCGGAGAAGCTTCGTGAAAATGATGCTTCGACCGCCGAAACGGCTACAAACCAAGATCTTGAAGCCAAGACCGAGACTTCCGAAAACGCGGAGCCTTACGTTCTCAACGAACTGGAGGACCGAAGGGAGCCCAATAAAAAGACTTTCCGAATGTCCGATGGTTCTTTTCAAGAGGCCATCTATCCCTACGACGTTCATTACGAGGATGAAAATGGCGCGCTCATTGATATTGACAACACCTTGTTAAATGGCGTTAATGACAATGAAGACGTGCTCGTCAACCGGGCAAACGCTTCCACCGTTCGCTTTTTCAAAAAAAGCAGCAGTGGGAAGTTCTACACCTTGGAAAATGACAAAAACAAAGTCACTGTTTCCATTGACGGAGCTGAAAAGGTTGACGCTACGTTTACGAATACCGCCGACAGCAGTGAAAGCCCCCTTGCTTTGACAAATCTTGCGGGGCGGGTGTGCTACGCTGAGGTATTTCCCAACGTAGATTTGGAATACACCTTGATTTCCAAAAGAATTAAGGAAAACGTTGTCATCAAGAAAAAGGACGCTCTTTCTTCTTTGACCTATACGTATTCCTTTAATGGCGGTGTTACCGCAAAGCAGGAAAGCGACCGCGAGATCACCGTGTATGACAAGGACGGTAAAAACGTACTTTTTGTCATAACAGCTCCCGCGCTTTGGGATTCTGCGGGCAATTACAGCGAAGACCTTACTCTGACCCTCGCAGAGGAAAAAAACAGTAAGCTTACGGTCCGTCTGGACTTTACCATCGGTGAAGAAATGGTGTATCCCGTCACCGTGGACCCGGTTCTGAAATTCCAATCGGAGAGAACTCAAATACAGGATACCCACATTATCAAAGCCAATCCCAAAACCAATTACAACTACAACAACCATATCCGTGTCCGAAACGACGGCTATTCTCTTTTGCGATTTCCCGAACCAACCCTCCGACCGGGGGATAAAATCGTAAATGCTCAGTTTGCTCTGTTCCCATACGGATATTTTGACTCTTCCAACAGCATTTACTCCAATGCAAATTCCTTTAATCCACCTTTAAATATAACTGCTCATAAAATTTTACGCCGTTGGGAAGAAACCGACGCTACCTATAAAGATTTAGACCCTGATAATAATTTTTATGAGCCGATCGCGCAGTCCTTCCACGTGGTCAAATCCAATTCGGAGTTTTATTTCTGGGACGTAACCCGACTTGCCAACGAATGGACAGAGGGCTTTGCCGAAAACTACGGTGTCTTGCTCAAATATGCGGCTCCGCCTTCCAACGGAAGCAACTTTGACACATTCTTTTGCTCTACAAACGGTGCCTACCTGCAGCAGGTGGTATGGCCCCAGATTATCTATTCCTACATCAACACGGTAGGTGTAGAGGACTATTTTTCCTATCATACGCAGGATCTCGGCTTTTCAGGCGAAGGCTACGTTAACGATTTAACCGGAAATTTGACCGTGACCCGTGAGCTTGTTTCCACCGGTGGAAACGTTGCTCCTATTTCACTTTCCTTGATCTATAATACGACGAATGCGGTAGATGATAATGCACCTTCTGCTCCCTACGGTACAGGCTGGAAGCTTAATCTGGCTCAAAAATGTGTGCTTATCGTTCCTTCCGGAAGTGAAAATTCATACGTGCAATATACCGATGCTGACGGAACACATCATTTTTTCAAAGAAGATGAAAACGGTGTTTGGACCGACGAGATCAATCCGGATCGAAAGATCTATGTTAACAACGACCAATATGAAATGAAAGACAGCAGCGGTACCACAATGTTCTTTTCCAAAAACGGAACTTTGGACGAGTGGTATTTGGTTAAAGTCGAGGATATTTACGGAAATAACATTGAAATCGAGCTGGATTCCTCCAACCGCAATCGGGTAAACTCCGTCAAATCCTCAAACGGTGCAGAGGTTTGGTTGAACTATTCCGAAAGTGGCTTTTTGACGTCAGTTCGGTACATGGACGGATCTGCACAAAAGACCGTTCAGATCAATTACATCACGCAAATGCCGAGCAATAACACCGGAGTCAGCAAGATCATTTTCGCTGACTCAAGTGAGGCACGCTATCAATATTGTGAAGCATCGAATTTGCTTTCTTCTGCTTTGAATTTGGATAACTCCTGCGTTCAGTATGCGTACCACAATAAAACAAATCGAGTAGCATCGATCCGCGAGGTCTCTTCTACGGGAACCGAGGGAAATAAATTCACCTTTACCTATGAGCCTACTTCCACCACGATCACCGATGTGCGTCTCGGAAGAACCTATCTCTATACGTTTTCTCCAAACGGAACCCTGAAAAGCACGGTGGATATCACGGCAGGTGACGGAAACGGTTACGGACAGTATTACGAATACAATGCAGGAAATACCGATACCACGGGTATGGGTAACCTTACCTTTGCAAGCAAAACACAAAAGAATACTGTCAATCTTTTAACCAACCACAGCTTTGAATCGGACGGACAAATCAATTCCGAAGCCACCGGAACGGATAGTGCCTCTGCTTCCTTCGGCTTTTCCTCTGAAATCGCAAGACTGGGTCAGCGGTCCTATAAAATGACTGCGCCCTCCTCGGGGGATTATACCGAGCTTCTGGCATATTATTCCGTGTCTGCAGATGCAGCGGAGCAGTACACCCTTTCCGCCTACATCAATACAAAGGATATGGTGCGAACAAGCGGAGGTGCCAGACTGATTGCCATTGTAGATAACGTGCGCTATTATAGCGAATATATCACCGAGTCGAAAAATGAATGGCAACGCCTTTCGGTTTCTTTCCCCTTGACACAAGCACAGGAAATCGACCTTTGCATATCCTTGCAGGGCTCCACGGGCAGCATCTATATTGATAATATGCAGCTGGAAACCGGTGGACTATCTGACTATAATTTACTGGAAAACGCAGGCTTTGAATTGGGTGCGGAACAGCCCGACTCCTGGCAAGGAACATTCGACTGCGGAGCATTTGATTCAGGGAAGAAGGCTTCCGGAGAACGATCCTACGCGTTTACCGTCAACCCCAATATCAACGCGGACTTAATTCAATGCGTTTCTGTTCCAAGCGGTCAAAAAGGCGATGCGTATGTGGCTTCTGCTTTTGCTCAAGCAATATCGGTAGAGCCTACTGAAGATCAATTCTGCATATTGGTTCGCTTTCTGAAAGACGATGAGGTTGTTAACGAAAAGACCATTCCCTTTAATTATCACACAACCGGGTGGCAAAAAGTATCGGGGGCGGTCAAGGCTGAGGACGATTATGATACGATCCGATTCGGGCTTTTGTATTACAAAAACGTCAATCAAGTGTATTTTGACAACGCCCAGCTGATCCGCGACACCTTCGGTAATTCCTACACCTACGATTCCAAAGGAAATCTTATCAGCACGGTAGATTTGCAGGAGAAAGAAGAAAATACGTTTTCTTACGACGGCAATAATCAGTTGATCCGTCAGAGCAATATTGAAGGCGGCGAGGTTCTGTATTCCTATGATGCCACCAAAAAGACTCAGCTGGAGCAGGTGACCGCAGGGGGCAATACCACCTCCTACACCTATGACGAATTCGGAAACGTCGAGTCATCTATAACCCAAGGCAGTGTCTTGACCCCCGGCTCCTATTACTATCTGCAAAACGTAAATGATTCCGAGTTTGTAAATGCCGCGGAGGATGGCGAAATCAAATTTGCTCCCTTTGCGAAGAGTGCTTCACAAAGGTGGAAGCTGATTCAAAATGAAGACGGAAGTTATTCCTTTGAGTCGGAAAGTGCTTCCGGAAAGCATTTAACGGTTACAACCCTTGAAGATTCCGGCAACGTGGTTTTGCAGACTGCAGGGCAAAGTGCATATCAAAAGTTTGTTTTGGAAAAAATCTACGGTAATATCTATTTTCTGAAACTTCAGTCAAATTCCGCTTTTTCCCTTGACGGAAACGGGGACGATTGCTATATTTATAGTACAAACGGAGCGCGTTCTCAGCAGTTTGCCTTACTTCCCGTAGGCAGCGGAACCGCGGAGAATCCGGTTCTCTATTCCTCCGCCGAGTATAGCGAGAACGGCGCGTATATGACCACGCTGACCGATAGCCGAGGAAATTCCGTAGAGTACGAATACAACACTGACCGTGGCTACGTTACCAGCGAAACCGATCCCAAAGGAAATACCACAAGCTACACCTACACCTCGGGAGAACAGCTTTCCTCCGTTACCTCGGGCGGCTCTACCGTTAGTTACAGCTACAATTCGGCAAAGCAGCTGAGCACCATTACCACCCCAGGCGGCTCCATCTACGGCATTACCTACGATGCTTTCGGCAGAAAGAGCCAGGTCAAGGTAGGAAGCCAAAGCCTTGCCACCTATACTTACACGAACCTCGGCCAAACGGAAACCGTTACCTATGGCAACGGTACGGTTACTCGTTACGTGTACGACGATCTGGGAAGGCTCACAGAAACCTTCATCAACGACGTTCCTCAAACTCGTTACGTCTATGATGGTTCTTCCCGCATTCACGAGCAATATGATCTTGCAGGAAATCGCAAAGTAAAATTCGAATACGATATTCTCGGAAGAGAAGTGAAGCGGAGTCTGTATAATACGACAAACGGAGCCTGCCTTTCCGTGACTAGCACGCGCTACGACGATACCAAAAACCGTATCGCAGGCTACGAGGTGGAGGCAGGAGGCGTAACCACAAGCTATAGCTATCTCTACGGAGAAAACGGCACTGCACCCGAAACGGTTACCGGTGTCAAGGTCGGCGACACGAAGATCCTCGAGAATGAATATGATGATCTAAACCGGCTTTCCTCCCGAACCCTCAATACTACTACCCCCGTCGAAACCACCTATTCGTATCTGCCCGGCTCCGATCCTACAAAAACCACTACTCTTGTAGGAGGCATGCAGACCGGGAACGATACTTTCAGCTACAGCTACGATGAAAACGGCAATATTACCTCCATCTCCAAAAACAATGTTGTCGTAGAATCCTATACCTACGATGCCAAAAATCAGCTTTCCTCCATTACCCGCGGCGGCGACGTATGGAGCTATAGCTACGATGCAAACGGTAATATCTTATCCGTGAAAAAGAACGGTGCGGATGAAAAGACCTATTCCTATACCGATACAAACTGGAAAGATAAGCTGACTGCCTTTAACGGTAGTACCATCACCTATGATGCCATTGGCAATCCCTTGCAATATCGGGACGGAATGACCTTTACGTGGGCAAATGGAAGAAAATTGAGCAGTGTTGCCAAAAACGGTTCAACGATTATTAGTTTTTACTACGACGGAGAAGGCAATCGTATCCGCAAGCAACAAACACAAACGATAGTGGATTACGTCGTGGTAGACGGTGTGATCTATGCCGAGTCCAGACAAGCCTACGTAACCAACAATCTGCATTATCTCTTTGATGAAAACGGAAATCGTTTTGGATTCGTGCACAACGGCACTGATACCTACTATTACAGATTCAATCTGCAGGGCGACGTAACGGGAATTTATAACTCCGCCGGCAACCTGATTGTAGAGTACGCCTACGATGCCTGGGGCAAGCTGGAATCCATGACCGGCAACCTGCTCATCGGCTTGCTGAACCCCATCCGTTACCGAGGCTATTATTACGATATCGAAACGGGGCTCTACTACCTGCAAACACGCTACTACGATCCCGAAACAGGCAGATTCATCAATGCGGATGGAGTTATCCCTGATTCATCCAATTCCGTTCACGGTTATAATCAGTTTGTTTATAGTTTTAATAATCCACTCAACATGGATGATCAAAGTGGAAACTGGCCCAAATGGATGACAAAGGTAGCAGAAAAAGTTGCAAAAGTTACATCAAAAGTAATTAAGAGCGTAGTAAAAATTAAAAAGAATATAGAAAAAGATTTTAAAAACTATAATAAATCAAACAAAAGCGAGCAAGCTGTAGTTCAGGCAAATTATTTTTCTTCATATAATGGTGTTCCGGTTATTAAGCTTCCGATAGGTACTAGTGCATTCTCTTGCGGTGTTATGGTAATAGGTAACAAAGTTAAACAATCAAATACCATAAAACACGAATACGGACACGTTGTTCAGTTGAGAAACAAAGGTGTTGTTAATTATGTTAAGGAAATTGGGATTCCCTCTGTTACAGCCTTTGTTTTGGATGAATATGGAAA
Organism: Eubacteriales bacterium; assembly: GCA_045657125.1. Taxonomy (GTDB): domain Bacteria; phylum Bacillota; class Clostridia; order Oscillospirales; family SIG627; genus RGIG5579. Next base: position 2,709 of record JAZOSM010000028.1, on the reverse strand, counting down.
ACTTCCATATGATTACTTTGGTTCGCCATGGGAAGCAGAAGCAGATAAACTTGGGGGTGTTGAACGAAACTATGATAACACACCTTGGCCTGAAGAAGCATATCAATCATATTGGGATTTATTAAAATTGTTTTTTGATTAATAGGAGATTGTAATGAGAAGAATAACAATATTCTTTTGTCTTAGCATTCTTATGATTTTTTCGGTATCTTGTGGTTTTAAAAGATCGTATCATTTTCTTAATTCTTTGGAAGAAGTTAAAGAAATTATGATTGTAAAATTGAGTTTTGATGATAAAGAAATGATGCAGACTGACCTACAAAGAATCGAAAATACAGAGGCTTTTTTAGAAGAATTTCAAAAAATACCGTGCCATAGGCGATTTGGGGACCCAACCGGTGCAACGGAGGAAGGTGTTGAAAACATCGTATTTCGAATCTCATACTTAAACGGAGAATATGAGTTAATCGATTGGTATGGCAAATCTATATACACGGTTGAAAACGGTTTTAAATATTACGCAGGATATGATAGTTTGGATGAGCAGGCATTTGAATTATTAATACAGCGATATCGTGACGATCAATAAGAAGTACTAATGTCGAGAGTTGATTGGTATTATTATGAATCTGATTACAATAAATGGCGCGTGCTGATTTGGTAAAAGAACAGAAGTAAATTTGAATTTTGATACGCTGTCTCCAAAGGCAGGAGCAATTGCTCCTGCCTTTTTGTATACTGGTTCTTATTTGAAATATGATTCTGATTGACACACAATATTTTGTGGTACTTTTGGGTTTGGGTGATATAACCCTATACCGTACTTTCCTTAGCACTTTAATTGTATTTTTTCGCTATTTATTACTTTTGTTTGTATTCTATAGTTCTGTTCTGTGTAATTAAAAACACTTTATAGCAAATCTTTTATGCAATACAAGCCAATAGAAAAATGTATAGATATGCAAAAAAACGCCGTAAAATCGGCGTTTTTTGATGTTTTTTGCCTATCAGGTACCCTAAAGTAGATTACAGCCCCGAAAGGCTCTTTTTTTAATCCAGTATGCTTTTGTGTTCCTTTTCTTCCTTGGGGGTCAGAATGGCTCTGCCCAAAGCGGTAATACCCGCGGTAACGGGATAGCCAATGAAGAAAGGCAGGGTAAACTTGATATAGTCGGATACGGGCGTATCACGGGGATCAATGTCGGAGAAGAAAAAGGAATTGGTATTGTGATAGATCAGATCCATAAATACAAGATATGCCGCAAAGCACAGGCAAAAATGGATCAGTCTCTGCAAAGCACGGGGCTTTTTCGTATCAAAAACACGTGCCGCAAATCCCAAACAAAGAGAAAAAGGAAGGATGCACATATACAGCTTGATGGCAATGTATCCCACCACCTGAAACAAAGTCGTGGGGGCGCCGCCCACACCGCCGCTGGTCAAAGCAGTAAATCCCAAATACAGCATCGTTATGAAGAAAAAGGCGCAAAATGCAGTGGCAAATACCTTTTTCATAAATTCAATCGCGGACTGTTTCATTCTTTCTCCTCCTCTACAAGCTCGATATTCACAAAATTCACCGCAATCCCTGCGGCAGGGAGAAATTTTTCAAAAAATTCCTTATTTTCCAGTACCACCGTGACGGTATCGTCAGACGGGTGGAAGCAGATTTTCTCCACGTCACGCAGTTCACGGTCCATGGAAAAAGCGATTTCCTTATTTTCATCGAAAATCAGTTCCAAAGGGCTTACCATTCCCGAATGGGTGTGCAAAATCCCCTCCAAAATATGGTTTTCCGCAAAGGAGAGTCTGCCGCTTGCCATCTGACGGGAAACGGGCCCCGTGCGAAAACGCTTGCCGAAGGGCATGGTCAGCAAATAAAACTTCGTTTTCTGTCGGTTTGCCAGTACCAGATTTTTGCAATGGGTGGCACCGAAGACTCCTGCCTTGGCATCGTTTTCCAATTTTCCGGGCAAATCATCGGTAACGGGATGGGAAAAGGCGGTATAGCAAATCCCCTTCTCGTCCAAAAACGCCAGAATTTTTTCTTTTTCGGTCATCGTCATACCTTGTAAAAAATCCTGCAAGTGTCTTGCAGGATTTTTATTTACCTTATTTCGCGTTCTTTGCCTGCTCTACGAGCGCTGCAAATGCCGCCTTGTCGTTTACAGCCAGTTCAGCCAGCATCTTACGGTTCAGCTCGATGCCTGCCTTCTTCAGACCGTTCATAAAGGTGGAGTAGTTCATGCCGCAAGCCTTTGCCTGAGCAGAGATTCTGGTGATCCAGAGTTTGCGGAAATCTCTCTTTTTCTGCTTTCTGCCAACGAATGCGTAGTTGCCGCTTTTCATGACGGCCTGTTTCGCCATCTTAAAATGCTTGCTCTTTGCGCCCCAGTAGCCGCGGGCAGCCTTCAGTACTTTTCTTCTTCTAGCACGGGTAACTTTTGCAAATTTAATTCTTGCCATTTTCACACACTGCGTTCAAAAAAACGCTTATCCTTTCTTTGGTATTCCCCGCAATTATGCGTAGGGGATGAGCTTCTTGATGTTCTTTGCGTTACAATCAGAGATGTAAGCAGCCTTACGCAGTGCTCTCTTGCGCTTGGTGGTCTTCAGGTGTACCTGATGTCTTCTGCCCTGCTGGGTCATTTTCACTTTACCGTTCTTGGTAACGGAAAATCTCTTGGCGCTAGCCTTGTGAGTACGGAT
>JAZOSM010000027.1:0-3013 GCA_045657125.1 Eubacteriales bacterium | reverse complement strand
TTCGCCCTGAGAATCGGTAATAGCACCGATGGCATCGTTGAAGGAATATTTCCACTCGCGAATGAACGCCGTGTCAGAGTTTTCGGTAATGGCGGAAATGACGGTCAAGGAGAACAGATCCTTCATTTCGGTTTTCGCCTGAACAGAAGCGGTCCAGGTGGAATTCTTGCGCAAATCATCATCCAGATTAAGAGACGCTTCCAAAGTAAAGTCGCTGCCCTTGAGAACGAACTTAATTTCGCTTACGCGGCCCTTATACACGGTGGTGGTAACGGTGGCGCGTCCGTCCTGTGTCAAAATTCTCTTTTCAAAATCAGAAAAATCAGAGGAATTTCCGCAAAGGAAGGATACGAAACGATCTGCCGCCTCACTCGTTTCAGAGGGAGAAAGGGCAGAGGACAAAAGCTGACGAACTGCGGTGAAAGCCGCCTTCGTTTCCTCGCGGCTGCCCTCGGTTTTCAGAACGTCAACGGCTTTTCTCAAGCCATCCTGCTCCATTTCGGAGGTAAAGACGGTTACCTTGCGATTTTTTCCGTCCACCTGAATTTCATCGCTGTAGGAAGTAAATTCGGGCTTGCCTGCCTGCCAAATGCGTGTAAACCAATTGGTCAGAACCTCGCCGGACGTAGCAAGACCGGGATCAGCCATAGCAATACCGGTACGGAAAAAGCGCATTTGCAGATCGGGCATCTCCGCATCGGAAAACGCACTGTCGCAAAGCACGGTGGAAGCAGTGCTTCTGGGCGCGGAAAAAGCCGCTTCGCCCAAAGTATCACTCTCTAAATAAAGGAAATCACCCTCCATAGCCAGACGTCGGTTGCCGATGTTGCCCTGCTCTGTAACCAGAACGGCGGAAGGCAAAGACGCAAGATAAGACCAGGTGCTGTGCTCGCCCTTTGCCGAAATAGCACCGTCCTTGGCGGCGGTAGAAACGAATTGAAGGATTTCTTCACCGAAAAATTCTCCTTTGCTCTTTTCCCACGCGCGCTGCAATTGCTTTTCGGGGGTATTAAAGGAGATAGGTGTTAACAAGGTTGCGATAAAAAGCACGATCACAATAAAAATCGTAATCGGATTCTCCGTTTTTCTGCCGCGATTTCTTGCCTGATTCCGTTCCATTTGCATTTCCTTTCTCTGCACTGATATTCTATGTTTCTATCATAGCACATTCGACAAAAAAACGCAATAGAACCAACGATTTTCCACGGCAAAAATTCAAAGAAAAATATGCCTTTTTTGAAAATATTTTTTCGACCGTTTACACGAAAAAAGTCTGTTGCCGATTTTGCAACAGACTTTCATTATTTTTTTCGTTTTTCCCTCTTACACTTCGGGATTCATGGGCGCGGGAACACGCATTTCGGGAATGGATACGCCCTCGGTAGCATCCACGAAAAGTGAATACTGTCCCGCAAACTCTCCGTTGCCCACGGGCGAAATAAAGCTGCCCTCTACGGAGTAAGAAAGAGAAGTTACGATTCCGCGTGCTTCATCCACCAAAAGTGTTCCCTCTCCGAAACGAACGGTCACGACGGGCTGCACCACACCGCATTCGGGAAACTCGCCCATCACCTTTGCCGCAATCCGCTTTGACGCTTCCTCGGTCAATTTAAACGAAACGCTGTAGCCGCCCACCGCTTCGCTGACCTGAAGGGTCTCGAAATCGGAGAAATTGGGAACGATGGCGCTGATTTCCGTTTTCCAGGGAAGTGAATCTGCAGTAGCGGTGTTTTCCCAAATCTTTTCCCCGAGCAGTGCATCGTAACGGTCCTCGGTTTTCTGTCCCCCGGTCAATCTCGCCTGATAAAAAAGGCATTCCTCGGGAACGGTGGGAGTTTTCTCCATGGATTGACGGGAAATGTAATAGGCGCCTGCTTCTTCCTTGGCGTAAGTAGTAATGTCCTGGCTGAAAAGATAGCTTGCTTCACCCAACGTCATGGTGTTTGCGGAAGTAGCGGTGGTCTGAATTTCTTGTTGCTCGTAAAGGTCCAAAATCGCTTTCTGCAAACGGAAAGGAAGACCGATGTCCTCTACCTCGGTATAAGAGTCGGGAGAGGTGGGTTCTGCGATTTCAATGGAATCCGAGCGATACTCGGTGAGAACGGTCTTGAGCACGCACTCTCCGTTTTCTCCCTTGAGGGTAATTTTTTCCTCGATGATTACGCCTTCTTCATCCAGATACGCAACACCGGAAAGAGACTTGGGTTCAAAATCAGGCTTTTCCGCCAAACGGTACAAAGCAAGAAGTGCCGCATCACTGCTTTCATAGGTTACGGAATCGCCCTCTCGGTTGTACTTTTCAAGCAAATCGGGATTCAATCCGCAAACAGGGAAAACAAATTCCGTCATATATTCCTCAAAAACGCGGACGGTCGTGGGCGCAGTGTACGATCCCACTTCATTTTCCATATAAGCACGCTCTCCGTCAAAGGAATAAAATCCCTGACCTTGGCGGGAGTAGATGAATCCGTCGTAGCCCTTGCGGATACGAACCGTTTCAATGGTGCCCAATTCCTCCGTGCCGTCCAAAACCGTCGTCGTATAAAGGGCGCTGGTAAGGGCACGCATCTTTTCTTCCCCGTAGCGGTAAAGCTTTTCACCGTCAAGGGTTGCAATATCGACTTTTTCCGTTTTCTTTTCTTCTTCCGCCGCCTTCTTTCCTCGGGAACAAGCCGCAAGAGAAAGCATCAGGGAAAGAGAAAGGGCAATACAAAGAATTCGTTTCATATTCGTTTCCTTTCTTTTATACGTAAAGCTTGGCAAGACCACCTTCGCTGGTTTCACGGTATCTGTGAGAAAGATCGCGTCCCGTTTCGTACATGGTTTTTACCACCGTGTCGAAGGAAATCTTTCTCGAATCGGTTAAAAAGTTTGCCAAATTTACTGCGTTGATGGCACGCATCGCCGCCACGGCGTTGCGCTCGATGCAAGGAATTTGCACAAGACCGCGTATGGGGTCACAGGTCAGACCGAGATGATGCACCAGGGATACCTCTGCGGCATACTCAATCTG
>JAZOSM010000026.1:0-14772 GCA_045657125.1 Eubacteriales bacterium | reverse complement strand
ATTTTAAGTGTGCTTGTGTTTTTGGGAATTAAATTTAATATTTTGAAAGTACATAAATATATCCCCCTAAAGTAGACTTGGCATTTTTCAAGTGTTTACTCTAGGGGGATTGATTTTTACTGCGTATTATTTATCGCTCCGTTTCGCGAAGGATGCGATCGCAGTATGCCTTGGCAAATTTCTCCAGGATTGCAGGATCGTTTCCGCCGACAGGCTTCCCGTCGACGTTGGTGCAGCGGCACATCAAACCGGTGGTGGAAATAAAGAGGATCTCGTCTGCTTCAAGGAGCTGATCCTTGGTAAAGGGGGCAATTTTCGCAGGAACTTCGAGCTCCTCACAAAGCTGCAAATAATGCTTTCTGGTGATACTGGGAAGAATTAAGTTATCAGCCGGTGGTGTACAAAACGTCCCGTCTTTAAACAAAGCAATGCCCGTGTGACTTCCTTCCGTGACACGTTCGCCGCGATGGAACACAACCTCGTAGCATCCCGCCTCCGTAGCTTTTTGCTGAGCGAGAACATTGGGAAGCAAATTTAAGGTTTTGATATCACACATCAGAAAACGGATATCCTCCTCGAAAATCGCGGAAACCTCCATACCAAAAGGTTTGAAAGTGGCGGGCTTTAAGGTAAAATACAGGTTTGCCACGGCATTTTCGGGAAAAGCGTGGTTACGGGGTGCTGTGCCGCGGGATGCCTGAAAATACAAAATTGCCTGTTCCACGTCGGTGTCCAATTTTGCTACCAAATCCTTACAAAGGTCACGCACTTCGTCTTTCGTCATGGGCATATTCAGTCGAAGTCTGTCTGCGTTCGTAAAGAAACGGTCCAGATGGTCTTCCAGCGCAAAGCAAACACCCTTTCTGACAGAAGCCACGTCATAAATACCGTCACCGAAATAAAAAGCTCTGTCGTCGGGGGAAACCTTCGCCTCGGAAAGAGGAGTCAAAACTCCGTTATACCAAGCAAGTTCTCTCATTGTTTTCTCTCCTTTTTTACAAATTCACGTTTTTGAGGAAAATCTTTCGGTTTATAAAACTGATAGTAGAAGCATTTGAGCATACCGTTATAAAGCTTTCGCACGTTATCGGCACGACGGCCGTAATGATTTTGAAAGTTCTCGTCACTGGTAATCACGTAGATCTGCCAACGGTCCAGTTTTTTCCAATGAGCGCCCATAGCCGAATACAGTGCAAAAACCTTTTCCTGCGACTCCATTCGTTCACCGTAGGGTGGATTACAAACGATCGTACCGCGTTTTCCGTGGGTTTCTATGCCAAGTGCATTCTTGGGGAAAAATCGGATCAGATCCGAAACCCCTGCGCTTTCCGCATTGATTTTGGCAATGTCAAGCATAGCAGGATTGATATCACTGGCAAAAACCTCAAATTTCGTGTCCTTGCGAAGATCCGCCGCTTCTTCCCTCGCCTCTTTCCAAATAGATTCGGGAAGATCAAGGAAATTTTCTGCAGCGAAAGTGCGGAATGAACCGGGCGCAATATTACGCATCATCATTGCCGCCTCGATGGGAATCGTTCCGCTACCGCAGAAAGGGTCCCAAAACAAAACGTCCTCGCGGGGACGGGCAATGCGGCACAATGCCGCAGCCAACGTTTCACGAATGGGCGCTTCGCCCGTTTCCTTACGGTAACCGCGTTTGTACAAGGGCGCCCCTGAAGTATCGATCAAAAGCTGCGCCCTGTCGTTCAAAAGGAAAAATTCAACACGAAGTAAACTGCCTTCTTCGGAAAACCAAGAAATGCCGTATTCTGCCGAAAGTCGATCAACGACCGCTTTTTTTACAATGCTTTGCAAATCGGGAATACTGCGCAGCTGAGAACGAACAGAATGACCGTTCACGGGAAAATTATCATCAGGGCCGATCCATTTTTCCCACTCCAAAGCTTTTACACCCTGAAACATTTCTTCGAAGGTGGTGGCGGTAAAGTCACCCATTTTGATAAAAACCTTTTCCGCAAAGCGCAAAAAGAGGTTGGCGCGGGCAATGGCGGAGTAAGGACCTGTAAAAGTAACTCTGCCGTCGATGGTTTCAATTCGCTGATAGCCAAGAGCTTCGATTTCTTCTCCGAGAAATTTCTCCAAGCCAAAAAGACACGTAGCTACCAGTTCAACTCTTTCTTCCATACGAACTCCTTACTTGATTCTCGTACCGAGCTTCTTGGAATTTTCTGCGCGGAATTCTTCAAAGCGATCTTCGTCGATGGCGCGGCGAATATCTTCCATCAGATTGTTGTAGAAGTAAAGATTATGCATGACCGCAAGTCTTTGTCCAAGCGCTTCCTTTGCCTTCAAAAGGTGGCGAATATACGCTCTGGAATAGCGCTTGCAAACGGGACAATCACATTCGGGATCAATGGGGAGAGGATCTCGCTCATAGCGGTTGTTATTCAAATTGATAATACCTGCATGAGTGCAAAGATGTCCGTGACGGGCATTACGGCTGGGCATTACGCAGTCAAAGAGATCCACACCGCGCCAAACCGCCTCGATAATATTTTCACAAGTACCGACACCCATCAAATAACGAATCTTTTCGGTAGGCATATAGGGCTCAACCGCTTCGATCACTTGGTACATCACGTCTGCACTTTCACCGACGGCAAGTCCGCCGATGGCATAGCCGTCCAAATCAAGCTCCGCAATGCGCTTCATATTTTCAATTCGCAGATCGGGATAAATCGAACCTTGGTTGATTCCGAACAAAAGCTGATTGGGATTAACGGTATCGGGCAAGGAATTCAGTCTCGACATTTCCTTTTTGCAACGCTCCAACCAGCGAATGGTACGCTCCGAGGCAATAATGGCTTCCTCGCGGGTTGCAGGATTGCCGATGCACTGATCGAACGCCATTGCAACGGTTGAACCCAAATTGCTCTGAATCTGCATACTTTCTTCAGGACCCATAAAGATCTTTTTGCCGTCGATGTGGCTTTGGAAGGTAACACCGTCATCGTCAATCTTATTCAGCTGTGCCAAAGAAAACACCTGAAATCCACCGCTGTCGGTAAGAATGGGATGGGTCCAATTCATAAACTTATGGAGACCGCCCATTTCACGAATCACGTGATCTCCGGGACGAATGTGCAAGTGGTAGGTATTGGAAAGCTCAATCTGACATTTCAAATTTTCCAAATCGTCTGCGGCAATACCGCCTTTAATGGCTGCACAGGTACCAACGTTCATAAAAGCCGGGGTTTGTATCGTACCGTGAACGGTTTGAAATTCTCCCCTTCTTGCTTTATTTTCCTTTTTCTTCAAATGAAACATCATCTTACCTCAAAACATTTTAATTTTAGAAATGAAACAGTTGTCTTCGCGATCGGCAAAAGAGCCCTTTACCAAATAGCCGTCCTCTGCAGAATAGGCCTGCAAATTCAGCACGTCACCCAAGCGCGCTTCTTTTTGGAAGGTAATATGAATCTCGCGAACCGTTCCTGAACCCTCAGGCAACAAATCCATTGCAAGATCAGCATAATTGCAATTATTCAAATGACAATTCCGATCAAGCAGCGAAGGATAAATGCGTCTTTGATCCGCAAAAGCGGCAGGGGCGTCGATAACACCGCCAAGTCGCTCGCAAGAAAGTCCCTCGGAAAGATCGGGAAAATGCGGGAGATCGTCACCCAAAGCAGAAGCCCTCAGCAAACGCCGTTTCTCAAAATCCAAAAGCGCCCAAAGCGTATTGGCATAAGCAACGCTTCCCTGTGCATCCTCAATCACAAAAGAACGGGGAAAAGTCGCGCCGTGGGACTCTTGCGCGGCGGTCCGAATGGTATACGGAACCTGCTCAAAGAGAGGGCGAACAAATTGAAGAGCAATTTTAGAAACGACAAACGCCATATTTTTTTCTCGCAGATCATTATAAGAGATCCCAAACGAATCAAGATCACGGCCTGCAATCTCCTGCAAACGGCGCAAAAGTGCGCTCGGACGAACGATGCCCTCCGCACTTAAATCGTAACTTTCAAACAGAATTGTTTCTTCTCGCATAGGAACTCCATAAAAGGTTGAATTTTTTTAAAATATATGCTATAATACAAGTTGGGTAATATTATAATATAAAATTTGCTTTCTGTCAAAGGAATTTCCATGAAACAAGAAGATTTTGTTCACCTTCATCTCCATACCGAATACTCCCTTCTGGACGGTGCTTGTCGCATCGACAGAATTTTTCAGCGCGCAAAAGAACTTGGACAAAATCACGTTGCCATCACCGATCACGGTGTAATTTACGGCATAATCGCTTTTTATAAAGCCGCAAAAAAAGCAGGGATTCATCCGATCATCGGATGCGAGGTTTACGTTGCTCCGAGAAAAATGACGGATAAAGACCCAAACGTTGACAGAAATTACTACCATTTGGTTTTGCTTTGCGAAAATATGGTCGGATATCATAATCTGATCAGCCTCGTGACGGAAGCTTTCACGGAAGGATTTTATCAAAAACCGCGTGTGGATATGGATGCTTTGCGCTGTCACAGTGAAGGCCTTATTGCTCTTTCCGCTTGTCTTGCGGGAAAAATCCCCCAAGAAATCCTGAATGGAAACCTTGCAGACGCGGAGCAAGCCGCCGTTGAACTGCGCGATATTTTCGGCAAAAACTGTTTTTATCTGGAACTGCAGGATCACGGAATTGCCGATCAGCTACGCGTAAACTCCGCATTGATTTCTTTATCCGAAAAGCTTGACATCCCCTTGGTTTGCACCAACGACGTCCACTATCTGCGTCAGGAAGATGCAGAAATGCACGACATTTTACTCTGTGTGCAAACGGGAAAAGTCTTGCAGGATGAAAACAGAATGCGCTTTGAGACCGATCAATTCTATATGAAAAGCGCAGAAGAAATGGCACAGCTGTTCCCCCGTCACCCACAAGCCTTGACCAACACGGTGGAAATTGCAAACCGCTGCCAAGTGGAATTTGACTTTTCTTCCGCGCATCTCCCCCATTACAAAAACGATCTCGGTCTCAGTTCCGAGGAATATTTACGCAAGCTCGCATTTGAAGGACTCGAAAAGCGAATTTGCGAAAACAGCATTACGGACCGAAGCAAATATGTCCGGAGACTGGAATATGAGCTTGTCACCATTGAAAAAATGGGCTTTTCCGATTATTTTCTCATTGTTGCGGATTTTGTTGGTTTTGCTAAAAAAGAAAACATTTACGTTGGTCCCGGCCGAGGAAGCGGTGCGGGCTCTCTTGCCGCGTGGTGTCTGGATATCACGGAGCTTGACCCTATTCGCGAAAAACTGATTTTCGAACGATTCCTGAATCCCGAGCGTGTTTCAATGCCCGACTTTGACATTGATTTCTGCAAAGAAAGACGGCAGGAGGTCATCCGTTACGTCACGGAAAAATACGGGGAAGATCACGTGGCTCAGATCGTCACATTCAACACCATGGCGGCACGCGCTGCTATTCGCGACGTGGGACGCGTTATGGGTATGCCCTACAACGAAGTTGATAAAATCGCAAAAAAGATACCCCATTTTCTTAATATGACCCTTGAAAAAGCAATGGAAGACGATGCTGAGCTTCGCGAACTCTGTGCAAACGGAGACGGAAAGAAGCTTATGGACATTGCCATGGCTTTGGAGGGAATGCCTCGCAACGCTTCGATTCACGCGGCAGGCGTCGTACTGACGGACAAGCCCGTTTCCGACTACGTTCCTTTGGCAGTCAACGGCGGCACCAAGGTGGTTCAGTATACAATGAACGAAATCGCAGACCTCGGTCTTTTGAAAATCGATTTTCTCGGACTGCGTTTTCTCACCGTGATTCGTGACGCCGTTGAAGAAATTCACAAAACCAATCCTGATTTTGATATACACAACATCCCGGAGGATGATGCGGAAACCTTCGAAATGATTTCCCGCGGAGAAACTGCGGGGATGTTTCAGATTGAGTCGTCGGGTATGAAAGCTTTGATGATGCAAATGAAGCCTCGAAACATTGCCGACATTACCGCGTCCATCGCGCTGTACCGCCCCGGACCAAAGGATTCCATCCCCCGTTTTCTCGAAAACCGAAGCAAAGGAATCAAAACCCACGAAATTCCGCAGCTGTCTGATATTTTAGACACAACCCACGGATGCATCGTTTACCAAGAGCAAGTTATGGAGATTTTCCGCAAGCTTGCGGGATACTCCTTCGGACGCGCTGATATCGTCCGTCGCGCAATGTCAAAAAAGAAAAAGAACGTAATGGAAAAAGAGCGTCAGACCTTCCTATACGGTTCAAAAAAGGAAGACGGAACCGTAGAATGCGAAGGAGCAATTGCGCGCGGAATTTCCGAAGAAAGCGCAAGACGCATTTTTGACGACATGTATAAATTTTCCGAATACGCTTTCAACAAGTCCCACGCCGCCGCATACGCCATTCTCAGTTATCGAACGGCGTATTTAAAATGCAGATACCCACGAGAATATATGGCGGCTATGCTGACCAATCAATTGGACAGTGACAAGTACGCATACTACTTTGCAGAATGTCATCAAATGGGAATCGACATTCTCCCCCCGCATATCAACAAAAGCCAATTTTCATTTTCCGTCGAAGAAAAGGGTCTCAGATTCGGCTTAGTGGGAATCAAGAACGTTGGCGAAAATCTCGTAAAAAACATTTTCATTCAGCGAAGCAAAACTCCTTTTGCATCTTTTCGTGATTTCATCGAACGGATGCGTCCTTTGGGATTAAACCGAAAAGCGGTTGAAAGTCTGATTCTTTCCGGTGCTTTGGATTGCTTCGGCGGAACCCGTGCTCAGCTTCTTGCCGTAACCGAAACCGCAATTTCCGATGCAAGTCTTGCTCAACGCAGTACCATGCCCGGACAAATGAGTCTGTTCGATACCATTAGTGAGGAACCTACCCCCACCGCCGATGATCCTTTCCCCGACGTGGAAGATTTTTCGGAAGCGGATCGATTGCGCGCGGAAAAAAGCGTGTGCGGCGTCTACCTGTCGGGTCACCCCATGAACAGCTACGCAGCATTATCCAAAAAGATCGGCGCAACCGATATTTTGTCTCTGAGAACCGAACCGGAAGACTACGAGGACAATCAAAGAATTACACTTCTTTGTCACGTTGGAAGCGTAACCCTTAAACAAATCCGAAACGGCGATAAAATGGCTTTTGTACGCGGCGAGGATATGACCGGACTGTGCGAAATTATTGTATTCCCCAAAATTCTGTCCGAATCTTCTTCCCTTCTTGCAGTTGATAAAGTGGTAGCAGTCGTTGGCAGAATCAATACCAAGGACGACGAGATCAAAATCATCGCGGAGAAGATTTTCTCCCCCGAAAATGCAGATCGACTACTGCAAAATCAAGAAAAAAACACAGGAAACTACGAGAAAGCCGATAAAAAAACGATTAATTTTCAATCTGTTTCAAAATTGTTCTTGCGTTTTCCCACAAAAGGGAGTATATTAGAGCGTAGAGCATTGGCTCTTCTTAAAATTTTCCCGGGAAAAACCCCTTGTTTTTTCTATTATCTTGATACAAAAAAACTGTTTGGCGCCTCTGGTCTCGGAGCAGATTTGACACCAACGGTTTATCGAGAACTCTGTGAGCTTTTAGGGAAAGAAAACGTAGGCTTAAAGTGATTGAACGACAAGATCATTAGGAGAGAATATGGATCAAAATAATAACGTTGCGGAAAACGAAAATTCCCAAAATAATTCAAAAAAACGAAAAATCAAAGGTGTCTTTGGTGTACTCGGTCTTATTGTCGGTACGCTGGTCAAATATTGCACCAAAATTGTTACCTACACCATCAACATCATTTTGACCATTCTGTTGATCGGTATCATTTCAGGTTCTGCTATGGCGTGTGCAATGGTTGTGTACATCAACAATTACGTAGACCCAGTCTTTGATATCGAAGGACTGCGTATGGACTCCGACCTGACCACGTTCATCTACTATCAGGAAGAAAAAGAAGACGGAACAAAAGAATGGGTTGAGTGGGAGGACGAACGCATTCACGGTACGGAAAACCGTATGTGGGTCTCCTATGACGAAATGCCTGAAGACTTGATCAATGCATTCGTTTCCATTGAGGACAAGAGATTTTTCTCTCACAAAGGCATTGACTTAAAGCGTACCATCGGTGCAGTAATGGAATTTGCATCAGGAAATAACTCCTATGGCGGCTCCACCATTACTCAGCAGTTGATTAAAAACGTAACCGGTGATAAAGACATCACCATGCAAAGAAAGATTCAGGAAATCCTCCGCGCGCTGAACCTGGAGAGCAAACGCTCCAAGGAAGAAATTCTTGAAAACTATCTGAACACCATTTATCTTTCCAAGGGTTGCTACGGCGTAGCCGCGGCGGCAGACGAATTTTTCGGAAAAGAAGTGTCCGATTTGTCCCTGGTAGAATGCGCCGCTTTGGCTTCCATTCCCCAGAACCCCTCAAGATTTGACCCCATTAACCATCCTGAAAACAACAACGAGCGTCGTGATATTGTTCTCAATGAAATGTACTACAACACCGACATTGAGAAAACCTACACCATTGAAGAAATCCGTGCCGCAAAGGAAGCCGATTTGGTTTTGGTGCGCGGTATTGAAGAAACCGAGATCAGCAAAGTTCACTGCTGGTTTGTAGATACGGTTATTTTCGACATTATCGACGATTTGAAAGCAACCTATAACTACGACGACCAGACTGCAAAGAAGATGCTGTATAGCGGCGGTCTTCAGATTTACACAACCATCGACAGAAAACTGCAGGCAAAGGTAGATGCCATTTATGCCAACGACGCGAACTTCCCTTCCCACGGAACGGGTGCAAAAGTTCAGTCTGCAGTAACGGTTATTGACCACAACACGGGTAACATCGTTGCCATCCACGGAGGTCGCGGTGAAAAAGGACCTTTGGATTTCAACCGAGCTACCATGGCACTTCGTCAGCCCGGTTCTTCCATTAAGCCCATCAGTGCTTACTCCATCGCTTTGGACAAAGGACTGATCACGTACTCCTCTACCCTTGACGATACCCCCTTCAAAAACACCAACGGCGGATGGCCTAAAAACGCTAACCGAGTTTATGAAGGTCTCGTTACCGTTTCCCGCGCAGTAAAAACATCGAAAAACACCATTGCCGTTAAGGTCGTAAACCTGCTCGGTCTTAAAACCACTTACGACTTTTTGGTAAATAAATATCGCTTCACAACCTTGACAGAAAGCGATATGGACTATGCACCTCTCGCTTTGGGTGGTATGACCCACGGTGTTAAAAACCGTGAAATGGCAACGGCGTATGCCGCCATTGCCAACAAAGGTGTATTCAACAAATCCAAGACCTACACCAAGGTTTTGGACTCTACCGGAAACATCGTTTTGGATAACACTTATTCCTCCAGCGAAGTAATTCTTGGCGAAGACTCCTGCGCAATTATGACCAAGCTTTTGCAGGAAGTAGTTGCCTCCGGTACCGGTGCATCCATCACCTTGAAGAGAAAAATCGACGTTGCCGGCAAAACCGGTACTACCAGTGATAACAAGGACTTGTACTTCTGTGGCTACACACCTTATTACACTGCCGCAGTTTGGGTAGGTTACGACAAACCTAAATCTCTCCGCGGATTCACCTCGGGCCAGCGTTCCAGAACCGCCTCCATTCATATATGGGATACGGTTATGACAGCCGTTCATGAGGATATCATTAAAGCAGGTAATTTGAAGAAATTCTCCAATAGCCAGACGAAGGACTTGATCAAACTCACCTATTGTCAGGATTCCGGACTTTTGCTCGGTCCCAACTGTTCTCTCGATCCGCGAGGTTCACGTGCGGCGACGGGATACTTTACACGATCGAACAGGCCTACCAGTGTTTGTAATCTTCATACACTCGTTTCCGTCTGTGCCGAATCAGGTTTCCTGCCCAATCCCAATTGTCCCGAAACCATAACTCGTGCACTGTTGAAATATAACAGAAATCCCGGTAATTCCGCATCGGATTCGCAGTACGTGGTATCCAACATGCAGGTGTGTCCGCTACCGCACATAACCGAAGATCCGACAACGCCGGAGGATCCTACCATACCGCCGACCTCGACGACACCGCCGACGTCAAGTACACCACCCACATCAAGTACACCGCCGACGTCAAGCACACCGCCGACCTCGACGGTACCGCCTACAAGCTCAACGTCGCCACCAACCACGACGGCACCACCAACTACTACGACAGCAGCACCTCCCGTAACGACAGTCACCCAAACACCGCTTGTTCCCACCGGTGATAACAAAAAAAGGTAGCTATGCTGCAAACACGAGAAGAAGCCTTCATGAAAGCGGCTTTGAAAGAAGCAGAAAAAGCCGCTTCGGAAGGTGAAGTGCCCATCGGCTGTGTGATTGTAAAAGGAGATCAAATCGTCGCACGCGGCAGAAATGCCCGCGAACGGAAAAAAAACGCTCTGCTACATGCAGAAACCGTTGCCATCGACAAAGCTTGCAAAAAGCTAGGCGGTTGGAGACTTTGGGAATGTGAAATGTACGTAACCCTGGAGCCCTGCCCCATGTGTTGCGGAGCCATCATCAATTCCCGAATCAAAAAAGTCGTAATCGGTGCGATGGACCCCAAAGCAGGTGCTATGGGCAGCGTCATTGACCTGACCTCTTATCCATTCAATCACAAGCCCGAAATCATCACGGGTGTGATGGAACAAGAATCTAAAGCCTTATTAAAGAGCTTTTTTCAAAATTTAAGAAAAAAGAAAGAACGAACAGAGTAGAAATCCAAGCGTTAAGTGCCCTTGAAACGGGGAGTTGTTCAAGGGACGAAAAGATTTATCTTGCGGTTTGGATTTCGCATCCCGCTGCCGAAAAAGGCATTGCCTCCTTTTCCGGTATTTCCTACGGGAAATCTAGCGGAAAGGGAGGATTTTTTTATGAAAGAAAAAAATATGGCGAAATTTTTGTCCGTCTGTGCCATCCTCGCGGCACTCAGTATCATACTGGGCAAATATCTTGCCATTAACATAGGTACAAACATTCGGTTCAGTTTGGAAAATTTACCGATTCTGATGGCAGGTATCTACCTTGGACCTCTTGCCGGAGGCGCGGTAGGCTTAACTGCCGATTTACTCGGTTGTCTTTTAGTGGGATACGCAATCAATCCCATCATCACAATCGCATCCGTTATGATCGGAGTAATCGGCGGTCTTGGAAAAATCATCCTAAAGAAAAACCGACTCGTTTCCCTTTCGGCAACGGTTTTCTCCGCCCATTTTATTGGCTCTGTTTTGATAAAAACATTGGGGCTTTTCGTTTTTTACGGTTCCCCTTTTCTGCCAACTGCATTTTTACGCTTAGGGATTTATCTTGGCATCGGCACCGTAGAATTTTTAATTTTATTATTCTTATCCAAGAACCGAGCATTTGGAAAGCAAATGCAAAAGATACGATTTTAAGGAGGCTTTCGAATGAATTACGATGAAGCTTTAAGCTATATTCACTCCAACTTTTGGACCGGATCCAAACCGGGACTAGAACGCACAAAAATTTTATTGGAGAAGCTTGGAAATCCGCAAAATACACTGAAATTCATTCACGTAGCGGGAACGAACGGAAAAGGCTCTTTCTGTTCCATGCTTTCTTCAATTCTGATTGAATCGGGATATCGAGTAGGCACTTATACTTCCCCCTACATTCTCAGATTTAACGAGCGAATGAAAGTAGCAGGCGTTGATATTGCCGATGAAACACTGGCTAAGCTCACAACGAAAATTCGTCCGATTGCCGACTCTATGGAAGACAAGCCTACCGAATTTGAACTGATCACCGCCATTGCAATGGAATTTTTCCGAGAAGAAAAGTGCGACGTTGTTGTCCTCGAGTGCGGAATGGGCGGTCGATTAGACTCCACAAACGTAATCGAATCTCCGATCCTGTCCGTTATAACGGGCATTGCTTTGGATCACACTGCGTTTTTAGGCGATACCATTGAAAAAATTGCCGCTGAAAAAGCAGGAATTATTAAAAATGGACGCCCCGTCCTGTACTGCGGAAAAGACGAAAATGCAAAAGACGTTATTTGTCAAAAAGCCACTTCCCTTTCTGCACCGTTTTATACCATGGACCGAAGCGGAATCGAAATCACAAAAACAGATCTCAACGGTACCGTCTTTTCTTGGAACGAGTACAAGAACATCTTTCTGCCCCTTCTTGGCACTTACCAGCCTCTTAACGCACAAAACGTGTTATATGCCGTCGAGCTTTTAAACAAAGACGGTTTTAAAATTTCTGAAACGGCAATCAAGGAAGGCTTAAAAAAAGTTAAATGGCCTGCTCGCTTTGAGGTTGTTTCCAATGACCCCCTGATTATTTGTGACGGCGGTCACAATCCCGAGGGAATTGAAAGCGCTGTCAGCAGCACGGAATTGTATTTCAAAGAAGAAAAGCTCAAGATTGTAACCGGCGTTATGGCTGACAAAGACCATTTATATATGGCTAAATGTATCAGCAGAATTGCTGACGAAGTCTTCTGCATTACCCCTGAAAATCCTAGAGCGTTAAAAGGCGCAGACTACGCCGAGGAGTTCAGACGTTTTGGTGTAAAAGCGTGTGATACCCCCTCCCCTTCTGAAGCGTTAAAACTTGCAATTGAAGCGGCAAAACGCGAAAACAAAGCGATTCTCTGCGTTGGATCTTTGTATATGTATGGACAAATCATCGACGCGCTGAATCTTTTACAGTAAAAAAACGGAACCGATTTTTCGGTTCCGTTTTTCTATATGTATTATTTGAATTCTTTCATAAAGACGTGTCCGCATTTTTTGCAACGAACGTTAAATCTGCCAACTCTCTTGGGCATACGGATCGGAGCTTTGCATTTAGGACATTTGAAAAAGTAAGCAACCTTACGATCGCGAATGCGAACGAGCAGCATACGCAAGCTCGCCTTTAAGCGTTTGGTAATTTCATACCAAGCCGCGTTTTCACGTCTTCTTCTCACGATGTTTTTCGAAAGCATACGGAAAAGAACTACAACACACAAAATAACGCTAAATACGTAAAGAACGACGCTGTGAGCAAAGAAATTCACAAGCAATTCAACAAACCAAACAAAGATGAGAAAACGGTTCAAAGAGTCATTACCGTATCTGCCGTACATCAAGCGTGCAAAAAAGTCGTTAATTTTCATAATAAAATTCATTTTCTTCTTCTACCTCCCATAACCATAGCCAAAAGTCTTAAAAATTGCATCAAGGAAACCGCCAAAGCAGCAACGTAGGTCATCGCAGCGGCTGTCAGCGTTTTTCTCGCACCTTTCATTTCATCGGAATCCAAAATCATACCGCCCTCAATAGCTTTCATCGCGCGCGCCGAAGCATCAAACTCCGTGGGAAGTGTGATCAGCTGAAAAAGCACGCAAAGGCTGTAACAAAACACGCCGACAAGGGCAATTTCATAACCGTAAGCAAATCCCAATGAGATATTCAAAACCAAGCCAATCATAATCAAAGGCATAGAAAGCTTTGACCCGAGATTTGCAACGGGAACAATCGCACCGCGAATTTGAGAAGGCAAATAAGCTTCGGCGTGTTGTACGGCATGCCCTGCTTCGTGAGCCGCAACGCCGATTGCAGCGGAAGAAGTAGAGTCATAAACCGAATCAGACAAATAAATCGTGTTATCCTTTGGATTGAAATGGTCCGTAAGATTTCCCAAAACGCGAGCAATGCGAACACCGTAAACACCATTGGCATTCAAAACCATTTCCGCAGCTCTCGCACCTGTAACACCTCTGCGAGAAAACTGCGTCGAATATTTACGGAAGGTGGCATTTACCGCCGCAGATGCTGCCATGGCAAAAAGCGTTGCCAAAATAACGAAAAACCAGCCGTAATATTCAAAGTAATATAAAAATTGACCCACTGTATCCCTCCTTACTTAGGAAGAAAGATCTTTTGATTCTTTTTACTCTTTTTATAAAGAACAAATTTGCTGCCGATAGCCTGAACGCCCTCACATCCGATCATTTCGCAAATAGCATCGGAAACCTCTCGGGGAGTCAAATCAGAATTTTCAAGCACGGTCACTTTAATCAATTCGTTTTTTTCAAGACCTTCGCGAATTTGTGTTAAGAAAGCATCGTCCTCAAAGCCCGCTTTTCCCACCTGATATTTCGCAGGGAGCGTATTTGCAAGAGATCTGAGATATGCTCTCTGTTTTCCGGTTAACATTATTATTCCTGTCTCCTTATAACGTATGTAAATATATGAATTCTATATATTATATTTTAATCAAAATACAAAGTTTTGTCAATGTCAAGAAATACAAATTTCGTCGCATTTTGTTCAACTAAGTCCATATATTTATGATTTTGACAATGTTTTTGTTACAATAACACATTCGATATAATATCCATAATAAAAAGTGGAAAAATATTCATAGAGAATTAAACATTTACCCTTATTATATAGATAATTAAAAAATTGCAGGAGATAACGCCAGTGTTAAAACTACGAAACATTACAAAAGAATATTGCGCCGGAAGTGACAAAGTAGAAGCGCTTCGCGGTGTAAATTTGAATTTTCGAAAAAACGAATTCGTCTCTATTCTCGGTCCATCGGGATGCGGTAAAACGACCCTGCTTAACATCGTAGGCGGTCTGGATCACTACACCAAAGGCGATCTTATAATCCGTGAAAAAAGCACGAAGGATTACAAGGATTCGGATTGGGACAGTTATCGAAACCATTCCGTTGGTTTCGTTTTTCAAAGCTACAACCTG
>JAZOSM010000025.1:0-8264 GCA_045657125.1 Eubacteriales bacterium | reverse complement strand
GACAGAACCCCGCCCCCGGTGAGATCAGCCTTGCCCACAACGGCGTTTTGTTTTTGGACGAGCTTCCCGAATTCGATAAGCGCAATTTGGAAATTCTCCGTCAGCCTCTTGAGGATCGGCAGGGAACCATTACCCGCGCCGCCTGGAAAATGACCTTTCCCTCCGACTTTATGTTGGTTTGCGCCATGAACCCCTGCCCCTGCGGCTATTACGGAGACCCCACCCACCGATGCAGCTGTTCCAAGGCGGCGGTGGAGCGTTATTTGGGAAAAATTTCGGGTCCGCTTCTGGACCGTATTGATATGCGGGTAGAGGTACCCGCCCTGACCTTTGAGGAGCTGGAGGATAAAACCCCTGCGGAAAGCTCGGCGGTGGTACGGGAAAGAGTCAACCGTGCCAGAAAAATCGCCCGAGAACGGTATCGGGAATACGGAGTTTCCTGCAACGGTGCCCTCTCAGGTGCTTTGACCAAGAAGCTTTGCATGATGGACGAGTCTGCTAAGGTCTGTATGAAGGAAAGCTTTGAGGCACTGCAGCTTTCTGCCCGCGGCTACGACCGCATTTTGCGCCTTGCCCGTACCATTGCGGACCTTGAGGGCGCAGAGAAAATTTCAGAAAATCATATTTTGGAGGCGGTTCAGTACCGCGTTTCCTCGGAGAAGTATTTTGGATAAGAAACAGCCTATTGAGATCAAAAATAAGGAACGCTTTTTGCGCGCCTTTGGCAGAGAAGTTCAGTTGAAATATTATTTTTCCCGTCTCGGCTTCGGGAAGCGGGGTACCTATATGGGACGCATCACGTCAAACGGCGTGAAGCTGTATCGCACCAAGGCAGGGCTTTTGACCCTCTTTGCCCTGACTGCCACCGTCGTTCTTGAACGGGAGGGGGGACGCGACCTGATGAAAATCCGTTTCGGGCGCAGTCTTGCGGTGACGCTTTTTTGGGGCCTTTGGTGCTTTTCTATGATTTTTTCGGGAATTTTGCTGTTCAAAATCGGCTGGTCCCTGGCGCTTTTGTTCCTGCTTCCGGGAATTTTTGGTGCTTTACCCCTCTTTTTATTTTCCAAAAAAGAAAAGAAACGTCTGACGGAATATCTGCAAAACCTTGCGGAGTAAAAAGGGATTCGATTCAGAGAAAACGCGTAACTGAAGACGGAAAAGGAGTAACTTGATGAGAAAAATCGTTTCCGCTATTTTGGTGTTTTGCCTTGCGATCGCCCTTGTTCCCCGGGTGTTTGCGGCGGAGTATACTTATGCCGAGCCGGTGGAAAAGGATAAGTGGAAGGACCCTGATTTTTCCACGGATCACGCCTACTCCATCGCATTCGTGGGCGATCCGCAGTTTCTCAACAACAGTGACGTTCTGCTGGGCGAGAAAAAAATGGAGCAACTGTTCGGTGTCATTGCCGATACTGCCCCGCAGCGGAAATTGAAGCACGTATTCGTGCTGGGAGACATCACCCACACGGGTTACCGCAACGATTCCAATCTTGCCGCCAGGCACGTGGATTCCCCTGCTACCGAGGAATGGGAGAATGCGCAGAAGTCCATTTTGCAATTGAGCGAGGCGGGCATTTCCTACTCTCTTTGCCGCGGAAATCACGACGACTATATGATGGACGATTATTTCAATATCCCCGCTTACACCGACCAGTTCAAGGAAGTGGGCGGATTTTTCAGCGATTCCGATGCCAAGTATGTGGGCGGAAATGAATCGAACAATCCCGAGCAGTACGTTTATTGGAGTGCCACTACGGGCTACCACGAAAATTCCGTCGTCAACTCCTACAAGACTATGGAGATCTGCGGAAACAAGTATATTTTTATTACCGTGGATTTCAATCCCACAAAGAAGGTTGTGGACTGGCTCAACGGAATTATGAAGGAATACTCCGATCATATGGCGATCGTTACCACCCATGCTTACCTCAATCCGACGGGAGAGCTTATTGCCCAAAACGACGGTACCATGATCGATCACGGCGTTCCTGCTACCCGCCTTTGGGACTCCTGTCTCAAGCTCCACGAAAATCTTTTGATGGTGGTCTGCGGACACAGAAGCACGGAGCGTCCCGTTGTTTGGGCGCGAAAGGGTGTGAACGGGAATATGGTGCGGGAGGTTTTGGTGGATCCGCAGGCTTACGATCTAAACCACGAGGTGGGCCACGGGATTCAGGATACGGGAATGGTTCTTTATATGAACTTTTCCGAGGACGGCGGCAAAGTTACCTTTGACTATTACTCGACCTTAATGAACAAGGAATACGCCTTTGAAAACTATCCCATGACCCTCTATAAGGAAAAGCCCGTGGGGAAAAAGGATCAAGAGGTCATGGCTGAAACGGAAGCAAAACCCGTACCCGTAACCACCACGGAAGCACGGCTTCAGGGGCAAAGCGAAGGAGTTGTCGTTGCCGTTGCCGTCGGAGCTTTTGCGGCAGTTGCCGTGATCCTTGCGGTGATCCTGACGGTGAGAAAAAAGAAAAAGTAGCACTGCAGGGAAAGGGAAACAAAGAGAAAAGGAGTGACTTGATGAGAAAAATCGTTTCTGCTATTTTGGTGTTTTGCCTTGTGATCGCCCTTGTTCCCCGGGTGTTTGCGGCGGAATATACCTACCTTGATCCTTTGGAACCGGAAAAATGGATGGAGCCCGAGTTTTCCACCGATCACGCCTACTCCATCGCCCTTGTGGGAGATACTCAGTGTCTCAGCCGCGGTGATTACTTTTACGGAACGAACTATATGGAGCAGTTGTTCGGTGTCATTGCCGATACTGCCGAGGAGAGAAAGCTGGAACACGTCATCGTTCTCGGTGACATTACGGATATGAGCTATCGCAACGATGCCAATCTTGGCTACGGCATTTTCGAGTCTCCCCTTACGGGAGAATGGGAAACTGCGCAAAAGGCGATTTTTCAGTTGAATGAAGCAGGCGTTTCCTATGCCCTGTGTCGCGGAAACCACGACGACTATATGATGGACGATTATTTCAACGTTCCCGCCTACACCGATCAGTTCAAGGACTGCGGCGGATTTTTCAGTGATTCGAAAACCAAACACGCCATGGGAATTGAACGGCGCAATCCCGAAAACTACGTTTATTGGAGCGCCAAGACGGGCTACCACGAAAATACCATCGTCAATTCTTATAAGACCATGGAGCTTTGCGGAAACAAATACATTTTCATTACCGTGGACCATCACCTGACCCCCAACGTTATCGGGTGGGTAAACGATATTTTGGAGGAATACTCCGATCACCTTGCCATCGTGGCAACCCACGCCTATATCGGCTCTGAGGGAAATTTATTTTCCTCAACGGACGGAGATACCCATTTGCCCAACGGACTTGGCTCGGAGCATTTGTGGGAACAAGCTTTGAAGAATCACAAAAATGTGTTGGCGGTGGTGTGCGGTCACGTTCCTGCGGAAAAGCCTGTTTATTCCACCGTGCGCCGCGGCATCAACGGAAACGTGGTGCGACAGATTTTGGTAGACCCTCAAGGGTACGACCTGCGTGAGGAAAACGGAGAAGGCGCAGTGATCAGCGGCGTGCAGGATACGGGAATGGTTCTTTATATGAACTTTTCCGAGGACGGGTCCAAAGTGACCTTCGACTACTATTCCACCCTTTTAAATAAGGAAATGAAGGGCGCGGATTATCCCTTGACCCTGTATAAGAAAAATCCCGTTGCCGAAGAAAAAGAGGTTGTGGCAGAGCCTGTTCCCGAACCCTCTCAGGCAGAGCCGCAGCTTTCGGGTCAAGGAGGCACCCTGTGGATTCTCATCCCCGCCATTGCCGTGGTGCTTTTGGTACCTGTTGGCATTTATCTTATCCGAAAAAGAAAAAAGAATTGATGAAAAGCTTTTTGCAAAAAACAGGAGACGCAATGTATAAGTACGAGACCCATTTGCATACCTTTCCCGTCAGTAAGTGCGGAAAGGCAACCATCGAGGAGCAGCTTTCCTATTACAAGTCCTTGGGCTACGAAGGTGTTTTCGTAACCAATCATTTTTTGGACGGAAACATCAATATGGATCGTTCTGCACCCTATGAGGATTTGATTGAGTTTTACTTTTCCGACTACGAAAAGGGACGTGCCTTGAGCAGGGAATACGGAATCAAGGTGTTTGACGGCGTAGAGCTGTCTTATAAAGGAACGGATTTTTTGGTATACGGTCTGGACAAGGCTTGGTTTCTTGCCCATCCCGAAATCCGAGAAATGAAAAAAAGCGAGGAGCTTGCCTTTATGCGTGAAGAAGGGGCGCTGATCATTCAGGCGCATCCCTACCGCGAGGCGGCGTATATCGACCACATTCGCCTATTCCCCAGACAGATCGAGGGTGTGGAGATCGTCAATTCCACCCGCACGGAGCTGGAGAATGAAATGGCGCGTCTTTATCAGGAAAATTACGGACTTTTGCCCTTTGCAGGCTCAGACAATCACTCTGCGGCCCTTCGCAAAAAGCTGGCGGGAATGGAAACAGAGCAGCCCATCGAATCCGTGGAGGATTTCATTGCCAAGGTAAGAAGCCGCCAAGCAAAAATTTTCACCCTTAATTTGGAAGAAGAATGAAAAAAGAGAACTGTCACTGACAGTTCTCTTTTCCTTTTACTTTGTGATTTTTACGAAGACCTTTTTGCCCTTGCGCAGGATGAATTCGGAATCGAAATCGGATGCGGGGAAGGTGGTTGCGATGTCGGAGATCTTCTCGTCCTTTGCGGTGACACCGCCCTGCTGAACCAGGCGGCGCGCTTCACCCTTGGAGGGGCAAAGACCTGCTTTGACCAAAAGATCCATAATGTTGATTCCGCCGTCGGTAAAGTCTGCATCGGTCAGGGTAAAGGTGGGCATATTGGCATTGTTACCGCCGCCGCCGAACAGAGCGCGGGCAGCTTCCTGTGCCTTGTCAGCTTCTTCCTTGCCGTGAACCAAAGTGGTCAGCTCGTAAGCCAGAATTTCCTTTGCCTTGTTCAGCTGACTGCCTTCCCAACCGTCCATTTTGTCGATTTCTTCCAGAGGCAGGAAGGTGAGCATACGGATGCACTTGAGCACGTCTGCGTCGCCAACGTTTCTCCAATACTGATAGAAATCAAAGGGACTGGTTTTTTCGGGATCCAGCCAAACGGCACCGGACTGCGTTTTACCCATTTTCTTGCCCTCGGAGTTGAGCAGCAGGGTAATGGTCATAGCGTATGCATCCTTACCGGTCTTCTTACGGATCAGTTCCGTACCGCCGAGCATATTGGACCACTGGTCGTCGCCGCCGAACTGCATATTACAGCCGTATTTCTCGGACAGGTGATAGAAGTCGTAGGACTGCATAATCATATAGTTGAATTCCAGGAAGGACAGACCCTTCTCCATTCTTTGCTTGTAGCACTCGGCGCGAAGCATATTGTTTACGGAGAAGCAAGCACCGACCTCACGCAGAAGGTCTACGTACTTCAGGTCCAAAAGCCAATCGGCGTTGTTTACCAAAATCGCCTTATCTTCACCGAAGTCGATGAATCTTTCCATCTGACGCTTGAAGCATTCGCAGTTGTGCTGAATGGTTTCGGGGGTCAGCATATTACGCATATCGGTTCTGCCGGAGGGGTCGCCGATGTAGCCGGTACCGCCGCCTACCAAAACCACAGGCTTGTTGCCTGCCATCTGCAAACGCTTCATCAGGCACAGAGCCATAAAGTGACCGCAGTGGAGAGAATCCGCCGTGGGGTCAAAGCCAATGTAAAAGCGGGCGCCGCCGCCGTTGATCAGTTCTCTGATTTCCTTTTCATCCGTTACCTGCGCGATCAGTCCACGCGCTTGGAGTTCCTCATAAATTCCCATTGTCTCGCCTTCCTTTTATCTTAATGTGTCTTTTAGTTTTTCATATTCGGCAAGTCCTTCGCTGCGAAGTTTTGCCGCCGCGTTTTTCGCTTCCGCGGAAAGCTCTCTGCCGCCCAGAAGTCTTGCATTTTCTTTCTGACTGCCTTCTTCATCCAAAAGGGTCAGATCCGTTTGCGTTCTTCCGTCGGATTCCGATTTCTGCACCAGAAAATGGTGATCTGCCAAGGTGGATACCTGCGCGGAATGGGTCACGCAGAAAATCTGCCGCCTGGATGCAAGGGTTTTCAGACAAATGCCGATTTTCTGTGCCGTGGCACCGGAAATACCCGTGTCGATCTCGTCGAAGATCATGGTGGGAGCATCCTTTTCCTTTACCAGCTTCAGAGACAGCGCCAACATAATACGGCTCATTTCACCGCCCGACGCCACCTGCGCCAAAGGCTTTGTACCCTCGCCCGTATTGGCGGCAATGCCGAAGGCAACCTTTTCCGCCCCGTCGGGTCCGGGCTCGTTTTCGGGAGTCAGTAATACGGAAAAACGCATTTTCGGCATATCCAAAAACGCCAGGGTTCCGTGAATCTCCCGTTCCAGCATTTCTGCGGTTTTTCTGCGGGCATCGGAGAGGGCGCTTGCCGCATTCCGAAGATTTTCCTCAATTTTTGCAAGCAAAAGCTCGCCTTTCTTTATATCATCTTTTCCCCGTAGAGTCAAGTCTTTTTTCTCTTTGATTTCCTCGTAATAATGCAGGATCTCGTCTACGGACATCCCGAATTTTTGTTTGAGGCGGTACAGGGCGTCCATTCGTTTTTGAATGCGATCCATCAAATCTCCCGGATCTTCCTCCCCGTATTCGGACAGGGAAGCGGAAAGAGCGCTTTCCAGTTCCTTGGCGTTTTCCGCAAGCTCGTACAGCTTTTGTGCATTTTCGCTGTGCGTGCCTTCTCCCAGCTCCTCCAGCTTTCTTGCGGCGGCTGACAGGAGAAAGACGGCACCCTTGCCCTTTTCTCCGCCGGAAAGTGCACGATGTGCCGTGGCGACGGCGCTGTATTCCTTTTCAAAATTTTGCAGGTGACAAAGCTTTTCCTCAAGCTTTTCTTCCTCGCCGAGCTTTGGCTTGACCCGAGCGATCTCCTGCATTTGGTATTCGTAAAGGGCGAGTTTTTCCTTACCCTCGGCAACGTCTGCGCGAAGCTTTGCAAGTGCTTTTTTTGCGGCAAGGTGCTCCCCGTAGACGGCGCGATAGTCGGTCAGCGCTTTTTGCCCCTCGGGAGAAAGCGCATCGTCTAGATACCGTCGGTGCTTCTTTTCATCCAAAAGACCCACCGCGCTGTTTTGCCCGTGAATGGCAAGTAGATCGGCGGCGATGGCAGACAGACGGCTGAAGGGCAGGGTTCTGCCGCAAAGCTTGGAAAGGCTTTTGCCGTTGGCGTAAACGATGCGGGTCAGGGTGATGCCCTCTTGTGCCTCCTCAGGGTCTACAAGCTCTGACAGAGAGGAGATTTCCTCCTCGGTCAGATCGGTAAAATAAAGGGAAACTTCTAATTTTTCTTCCCCGTGGCGAACCAATTCCTTACCCGATTTGGCGGAAAGGAACAGGCCAAGAGAGTCAAGGATCAAGGATTTGCCCGCACCTGTTTCGCCGGTCAGCACGGAAAAGCCCCGATGGAAATCCACCGAAAGGCGTCGAATCAGAGCAAGATCGGAAACGAACAGGGATGTGAGCATAAAAACCTCTTAGTCTTTGATGTATAAAACGTTCATATTGCGGCAAAATTCCCGCGCAAGTTCTTCATTGGCGAAGAGCACCAGCAGGGTATCGTCTCCCGCCAGCGTGCCGATGATGTTTTCGATGCGGATTGCCTCCAAGGCTGCCGCGGCGGCGTTTGCCGTGCCCGAAAGGGTTTTGACCACGCCGATATTTCCTGCGGGGACGGCACTGGTCAGTACCTGATGGAGAACCGAACGGTACTTGTCGCAGGTCTCCTTTTCACCGCCCGTGCGGTTGTTGGAAACAGCGTAGTGTGTACCGCCGTTTTTCCCCGAAATCTTTTGGAGATGAAGCTCCTTGATGTCTCGGGAAATGGTGGCTTGGGTAGCGTTAAAGCCGTTTTTCTTCAATTCGTTGGAAAGTTCCTCCTGGGTGTGGATTTCGTGGTCCGCAACCAGTTCCAAAATTTTCAGTTGTCTTTCGTTTTTCATAAAATACCTTTAGAATTTATGGAAGAATACTTCCAAATTGCTTTTTGGTTTGAGAAAAATCAGTTTCAGGCGATTTTTTGCACGGCGGATTTTCACTGTGTCGTTTTTACGGACGGGGCAAACGACTCTGCCGTCGGCACAAAGGGTCACGTCTCCGTCCTCGCTTACGGCGTTTTTCACGGTAAAGACCGTTTCGGGGGAGAAGATCATGTGATGCGCGTTGATGAGCAG
>JAZOSM010000024.1:0-18464 GCA_045657125.1 Eubacteriales bacterium | reverse complement strand
ATCTTTGGACTTACCTCCTTATTCTTATTCGTAAGAGCTTCTTGCTCTCGCTTTTGTTTCTTTCTTCCTTGCACCTATATAGTAACACATGTTATCTTTTTTGTAAATTCACAAAATAACCAAAATATTTTGTGATTTTTCATTGAAATTAACACTTGATTTTGAATTTTCTTTATTGTATAATGAATATGTTGGGCGCGTTTTGAAACGCGCCTTTTCTTTTTCAGATCAGAAGTCGCACTGCTGAAAAAGCCAAAACGAGGATAAAGAAAAAGAAAGCCGATAACAAAAAAAGAAGAAAATAGCTTGTAATAAATCTCCAATTCAAGGAGCCTTGAAAAAAGGATGCGTAAAAAAGCGTACCCCCATACATTTTGTCCCCTTCCTTTGCACTTTTTCGCGGCGGAGAATAAATTTGCAAAGCCGTCGTTGTACAAAAAGAAGCGTAGCTTAAAAACAGCCAGGACGATAAGAGCAAGTACAATGCTGTCAAAATAAAAAGCAAAACGCTTTTTCTGTTTACGGTTTCGGAAAATAAAACCGAAAGGCAAAAGCCTGAAAACGCTCCCCGCGCCGCCGCACACAAAAAACCAAAAACAGGAGCGTACAGCGTTACGCCAAACAAAAACAAAACAATCAGCACGAAAAGCTCTCCCGAAAACAGTTCCGAAAAGAAAACGAGAAACGAGCTGTTTTCCCACTGATAGTGATAATTCAGATTCCCGTAAAGAAACAGTTCGGCAACCAAAGCCGCAAGAAATACAAGCGCCATTAGGGCAAAGAAAATACGGTAGCGCTGAAACTTTTTTCGAAAACGTGCACGGTTATACATTTTAATCATAGACTTCTCCTTTTTCACATTCAGTATATGAAAAAAGAAAAGAGAAAAGACCGAAGTTTCGGTCTTTTCTCTTTTTGTTTAGTTGGCGTATTTTACAAGACTGAGAACCAATTCCGGATCGGTTTCGGGAGTGACGGTACATTCGTAAACGACGTTTCCCGCATCCAGCGCGTAAAAGGTTACGGAACCGTAATCAAAATGATGCTCGTTGATGGTAGCCATAACCAAGCGGCAAGCATCGGCAAAATCACGCCTCTCGGGCTTTTCCTCGCGGAAGGTAACGGAAAAGTGGAACAAAGGCTCCATCTCCGAATCAATACTGCCGTATGAACCGCGAAACACACCGTCGGGCGTTTTCTCTGCAAGGCCCGAGGAATTTACCACCACGTCCTCCGTACCGTTTTTCAAAACGTCAATGAAAACGGACTTTCTCTTTTCCTGCATCCACGATACAAAATCCTCCAAAAATCCGTCCCGGATCTCCTTGGAAAAGGTAATGGTGGAGACGAGATCATTTCCCTCAAAAAGATACTCTACCTGCGCTTCGTAGCTTCTTTCCCGAAGGTTGTAATAAACGGTAACGTTTTCAAAGCTCTGATTGGGATAGGTACGGGAAAGATACTCGCTTACCTCTTTTTTTGCTTTCAAAAATCCCATGGGAGTACCGCATATCACCGTGGTACCGAAAACGCCGAGAAAGAGCATCGCACAAATACCAAGGGATAAAACGATCTTTTTCCCTTGAGGGAAGGCTTTGAAAAAGCGCACGGTAAATGCCGCAAAAAGCGCAGAGGCAACTACGAAAACGGTAAAGGAAAAGGGGTCGTAAAAATCCGTCATCAAACTGTAAAAGAATGCGATGGCGGCAGAAGTTGCACAATGTGCTTTAAGACTGTCAAACACCAGATACCCGAGAATGGAAAAGAAAAAGCAAAGGGGAAACGTTGCGACGATCCCGCGAATCGGATAGGCAAAATAAACACCCAAAGTCAAAACGAGTGTGGAAAGCAAATAGCGCCAGGTCTTTTGCTCAGGCAATATTTTTTTCAACGATATTTTTTTCACGAAAAAGAATCCTTTCTTCCTCAAATTGATTCATTATACCAAACAATTATAAGACTCGTCAAGAAAAAGAAAAAAGAGGCTTTCCGCCCCTCTTTCTTTGACAAATTTTTGCGAAAGTTTTCCCATCAAAATGTCGAGTCTTTTTCCGAGACTCTTGCAATACAGGAAAAAAACGAGTATAATAGTAAAGTCGATCAGATCGTTTCTTCTGCAGGTGCTTCCGTCAGTGCGGTCTCGTATGCAGCAAGAACGGTTTCTTCCAGATGCGCACGGAACTCGGCAGTAATGGGATGCGCAATGTCACGATAGGTACCGTCGGGATTTTTACGGCTGGGCATTACAATGAAGCGACGATCGTTTGCAAAAATAACCTTAACATCGTGAACAACAAAAATCCCGTCAAGGGTGATGCTTGCTACGGCGAGCATAGGTCCTTCCGTAAAAGTTTTTCTGATTTTTACATCGGTAATCTGCATTTTTATTCTCCTTCATTAAAATAGAGTTGGAGAGCATTTTCTGCCCGTAATACAAATTTTAACATCTTAATGTGAATTTTAGGTGAAATTATGAAAAATCAAACAAATTCTTTCAATTTTTTACAAGAAAAGCCCAATATTTACTTTTTGGGAATCGGTGGTGTCAGCATGTCATCCCTTGCTTGCGCGGCAAAATTCTACGGCTGCAAGGTAGCAGGATACGATGCCGCGGAAAGTGATACAACGAAAAAGCTCATCGCGGAAGGGATTCCCGTTGCCTATGCTTTTGACAAGGCGCAATACGAAGGAATCGAGCTTGTGGTTTACACCGGCGCCATTCACGATGACGACGTTGTATTTTCTTATCCCAAAAGCCTCGGTATCCCCATGATGCCCCGCGCAGAATTTTTGGGACTTTTGATGAAGCAGTGCAAAAACCCCATCGGTGTTTCCGGCACCCACGGAAAAAGCTCTACCACGGGCATGCTTTCTTCGATTTTCATGCACGAAGAAAAACGGGATCCTACCATTATGGCAGGCGCGATTCTCCCCGAATTAGACAGCACCTATCGCATCGGCAGCGGCGAGGACTTTCTCTTTGAGGCTTGTGAATACCAAAATTCCTTTTTGGATTTCTTCCCTCACATTGCGGTAATTCTCAACGTAGAACACGATCACGCAGACTTCTTCCCCACGCTGGAAGACGTATACGTTTCTTTCGTAAAATTCGCCGACATCGCCAAAAACGGCTATGCGGTTTTCAACAGTGACAACGAAGGTGCCGTGGAAGTATCTACCCGCACCTCCACCCCTGCCTTCTTCTTCTCCACACGAAAAAAAGCAGATCTTTGGTGTGAAAACATCCGAGAGGAAAAAGGCTTCTACTCCTTCGATATTTTCGTGCGCGACGGATTTTTGTGCTCCGTAAAGCTCTCCGTTCCCGGTGAGCATAGTGTTTCCAACGCTTTGGCTGCGGCATCTGCCGCTTACCTCTCCGGGGTTGATCCCAAGGCGATCCGCGACGGACTGGAAGCATTCCGCGGTGTAAAGAGAAGATTCGAATACCGCGGTACCTGTGGAAAAATGCAGGTGTTTGACGATTACGCACATCACCCCGACGAAATCCGCGCTACCCTTCTCTCCGCCAAAAAACTTGGCTATCCCCGTATCACCGTTGTATTCCAGCCTCACACCTACACGAGAACCAAGGCTTATTGGCCTGATTTTCTCTCCTCTCTTGCATTGGCGGATGAAGTTATTCTGGCAGACATTTATGCCGCAAGAGAAAAGCCCCTTCCCGGCATTGATTCCAAAATCCTTTCCGAAAAAAGCGATTTCTTAACTTACCGCGGAAACTTCGACCAAATCGCAGCATATCTGACCGCTTCAAAAAGCGAAGGTCTTCTTTTGATTATGGGAGCAGGAACCATCGTAGGATTGACGGATATGATTTTGGATTCTGAAACGAAATGACGGATTCCACCCAATTTTTTCTTTGGATTTTCTTATCGTTTGATCTGATCGTCCTGGCTTGGTTGTTATTTTCCTCCATCCATCGGGAAGTACGCCGCAGACGCATTTTACATTTCGGTGACAAGGCGGAAGAAACAGTATCCGAAACCTTGCGTGAGGAATTTCCCGGCAGTGTGGTTTTAAACAACGTGTACTTAAAATCGGGACGCGGTACCACACAGCTGGACCACATACTCATTTGCAAATGGGGCGTTTTTGTTATCGAAACCAAAAGCCACAACGGAAGAATCCAAATTGATAAAAACGAATGGGTTCAGTTTTATAAAGACAAAATCGTTCGATTCCATTCCCCGCTAAAGCAAAACGAAAGCCACGTGCGCGCTTTGGAACGCGTTCTTTCTAAGCATCGTTCGTTGCAAAAATTAAAAGTACACGGACTTGTGGTATTCACATCTAAAAAAGTGCATTTTTCCAAACGGCAGGAATCTGTTCTGCGCCTGGAGGAACTGTCCCCTTACATCAAAAGCGGCGGAAAAACCACCAGTCGGCGCACTGCCCTTACGGGAACACTTGGCAGACAATATTTAAACAAGCAAAAAATCATTCTCGTTCAGCGACACATCCTGCGACACTCGGTCAAAGGGCGGCACCGTCAAAGAAAGCACAATCAAAAGCTGAAAAGATTAGATCGGAGGAGTTATTGAAATCCCTTTCCATTCTATATTCTGACCCGCAGATCATTGTTGCCGTAAAAGATGCGGGCGTTCTTTCTCAGTCCGATGAAAAAGGACGGGAAAGTATGATTTCTCTTTTGAAAGAAGCTTTCGGCGGAGAGATCTATCCCGTACACCGTCTGGACCGCGAGACGGCAGGGGTTATGGTATTTGCCAGAACCTCGAAGGCAGCGGCGGCTTTGAGCCTTGCACTGCAGGAAAAGAAATTTGTCAAAGAGTATTTGGCTGTTCTTACTGCCAAACCGTCAAGCGACGAGGGCGTTTTGGAGGATCTTCTCTTTTTTGACCGTCAAAAAGGCAAAGTATTCCCTGTCAAGCGCGCAAGACGCGGGGTAAAAGACGCACGACTCCGTTATGAATCCATCGCAGAAAAGGACGGACTTTTTTTGGTTCGCGTATTCCCCGAAACCGGTCGAACCCACCAAATTCGCGTACAATTCGCTTCGAGGAAAATGCCCCTGTTGGGTGACAGAAAGTACGGGGGAAGCGGCGAGAAGCTCGCGCTCTTTTGCCGAGCTCTGTCTTTTCCCGATCCTGTAACGGGAGAAACCTTAAGCTTTTCCGCAGAACCGGAAAATCTTCCCCCTTGGTCACTATTCTTCACACGATAACGATTTTAAATACTTAATATTTTAAAGTTCTATTGCTCCTTTTGTTGCATTTTTTATTTTTTTGTGATACAATACTGTCAGTTTAAACATCCAAAAAGGAGTAAGTATGGATAAAATCGATAAAAAAATCCTGCAAATGTTGCAGGAAAACGCCCGCATTCCCGTGAAAGAAATTGCAAAAGAGGTTTTCCTTTCCTCCCCTGCCGTTTCTGCAAGAATTGACCGTCTTTCACAAAGCGGACTTATTAAAGGTTATCACATGGTCATCGACCGTGAAAAATTGGGATATGACGTAACAGCTTTCATCAGTTTGGAAATGGAGCCTTCACAAAAAACGGATTTTTACCCCTTTATCAAATCCTGTCCCAACGTTTTGGAATGTTCCTGCATTACAGGTCAGTATTCCCAGCTGATTAAGGTTGCATTTCGTTCCACTTCCGAACTCGAATCCTTTTTGGGTGTACTCCAACGCTACGGAAGAACCAGTACACAAATCGTATTTTCAACGCCCGTAGAAGCACGCGACGTAAATATTTCCGACAAATAATTCGGAGGATTCAGCAGTAATTTTTTTAAAAAAACACGATGGCAATTTGCCATCGTGTTTTTTGCATTTAGATTTTCTCAAGAACGATTTTTTTCATTTCGTCCCAGTGTTCTTCCATTCCCTGTACCAATTTCATCTGTGTACGGAATCGTACCAAATTATGCTCGGGATATGCGGTCTTGAAATAAACGTCACCCTGCAAATAGTCTGCCAGGAAGCGCATACCGCACTCGATGGTCATCATCTTGGCACCTTCGGGAAGAAGCGCGATTTCGCTTGCGGGAAGTGATCCGCCGCAGCCTGCCAAAAATCCGTCCACGTAAGCCTTATAAAGACCCAAGTGGAAATTTACCTTGGACAAATCCTTTTCATCCTCTGCGCCTGTAGAAGCACCGAAACGGATGGAATCACCGAAATCCGTTACGCTGTAACCGGGCATAACGGTATCCAGATCGATTACGCAAAGACCCGTACGGGTTTTGGCATCCAGAAGAACGTTGTTGCACTTGGTATCGTTGTGACTGACACGCAAAGGCAGATCACCCTTCTTCTCCGCGTCCAAAAGGACGGAATAGAAATCAGCGCGGGCGTGAACAAAGGCGATCTCCTCCTCCACGTCCTTTCTTCTGCCGACTACGTCTTCCTCTACAGCCTTGCAAAAATCTGCATAGCGTTTGGGAGTGTTGTGGAACAGAGGAATGGTCTCGCTCAGGTTTCTTGCGGGGAAATCTGCGAGCAGTTTCTGAAATGCGCCGAATGCATACGCGCACTGATAAAAATCTTCTTCGCTCTCGGGTCTTTCCAGACAAAGGGAATCCTCTACGAAGTCGTAAATACGCCAAGCGCCGCTTTCGTCCTTGAAAAAGCTTTTGCCACAGGTGGTGGGAATCAAAGACAGAACCGATCTCTTATCCTCTGCGCGCTCTCCGAGAAACGAGGTTACCTGTGCGATATTGTTCATAAGGCTTTCAACGTCACGGAAAATAGAGGTATTGATTCTCTGCAAAATATAGCGGTGATAGGGGTCACACACCACCAAATAGGTATCGTTGATGTGTCCGTTGCCGTAACGCTCAACGCTTTTCACTTCACCTTCGATTTGAAAGTATTTCAACACGGAATAAACCTGTTCCATTATTTTCTCCTTTATTTCTTACTCTTTATAATTAAGTATATCAAAAAGAAGTTGGCAATGCAATGCTACTTTCTCCTTTTTTTGGTTCAAAAAGCAGAAAAAAACCTCTTGAAAAAAGAGGTTTTTTTCATGGAATCTATTCGATTTATGCAATAGCAAACAGGAACTTGGCAACCAGAACCACGAGAATCAATGCAATGGGATAGGTTGCGGCATAAGCGGAAGCAACGGCTTCGGTACCGGAAACGTTGATCAAGGTTCCCAAAGCGGGAGTAGAGGTCATACCGCCGGTGATGGAACCCAAGCTGTTGAGAAGGGGAAGCTTAAGAACGTATTTTGCAAACAAGAAACCTGCAATCATAGGAAGAACGGTAATGATCATACCGTATACAAAGTAGATCGCTTTTACGTTTGCAATGAAGTTCATACCGCCGGGGATACCTGCACCGATGAGGAACAGCATCAAACCAAACTCACGGAATACCTTCAAGGTCTGTACCTTGGGAGTAAGACTGAACTTTCCGATTCTGCCGATAAAGCCAAATACCAAGCAAGCAATCAGCACGCCGCCGGTATTGCCCAGAGAGAAGAAGCCGCCAAAATCAATCTTACCAACCAAAATGCCGATCAAAGCTGCCAAAGCAACGGGGGCAATGCCAAAATCATCCATCTCGATCAGTTTGCCTTCGTAGGTTTTCTTCGAACCGGTCTCGGTAGCGGCGAGCAATTCTCTTTCCTTGTTCATATCAGCCTTCAGGAACTTGGGCATCAGCTGAACGAAAAGAACCACGCCTACTACGCCGAACAGATAAGAAATACCGTAGCCTGCGGAAACGATGTCTGCAAGGCCCTCACCCGCGGCATTTGCCGTTTCGGTAGCGGCAGAAAACGCAGGAGTGGAGGTCAAAGCGCCTGCCATCAAGCCTACGATCATGGAAATAAATTCCTGGGCAGTATAATCACCCATTCCGCCGGTAAACTTGCCGATGTAGAAGCAGAGAACGGAGGCTACACCACCAAACAGAATAATAACGGCACCCAAAAGAATGTAGGATTTAAAATTCTTCTTCAAATTGGAAAAGAACGTGGGACCTGCAATGAAGCCAACTGCAGCAACGAAAAGGATCAATCCCAATTGTTCAAAAACCTTCAACCAATTTTTATCAAACTGAAAAAATGGTTCGCCGTCTACTAGAATTACGTTGGAAAGGGCACCGAATACAAGTGCCATAATAAATACGCCTGCAGTACCAAGGGAAACGCCTTTGATGGTAATTCTGCCCAGCATATAGCCAAATACGGCAACAAAGAGAACGGAAACCAGCAACAGCGAAACGCCGCTTAAGGAAAAACTCATATGCTATCTCCTATATATAATTTAATATGTAGATTTACACCTACCACTTGAATATTTTAAGTGGTGGGGTTTGAAAAGTCAACGAAATACCCAAAAAGCTGCATATCTTTTTTTTATACATTCGATAAAGAACCATAATAGTTTTTCCATCTTTTTCCCAAGTTGAAAAAAACTCTTTTCTTTTTCGACAAAATATGATAAAATCACCTGTAGATAAAAAGAAAAGGAGGGATCGTGTGAAAAAGCCCGAGCTTTTATGTCCCGTTGGCGGTGCGGATACGTTACAGGCGGCTTTGCTTGGCGGCGCAGATGCGGTTTATTTCGGCGGCACGGATTTTAACGCGCGTATGAATGCAAAGAATTTCTCCCGTGAAGAAATTCTGCGCGCCATTGATAAATGCCACGGCAAAGGCGTGCGCGTTTACGTAACCCTCAACACCCTCCTGACCGACAGAAATCTTTCCCCTGCCATGGATTTTGCAGCCTTTTTGTATGAAGCAGGATGCGACGGTCTGATTCTTGCAGACATTGGCTTCTCCTCCCTTTTAAAAGACGCGTTTCCTCAAATGGAGCTTCACGGCAGTACCCAAATGTCGGGGCACAGTGTAGGCGCAACCGAATTTCTCAAGGAACGCGGTTTTTCTCGTATGGTTCTTGCCCGCGAGCTGGATCGGGAAAGCATTCTCACCATTTGCAAGGAAAGCCCCATTGAAACAGAACTTTTCG
This sequence comes from Eubacteriales bacterium, assembly GCA_045657125.1. Taxonomy (GTDB): domain Bacteria; phylum Bacillota; class Clostridia; order Oscillospirales; family SIG627; genus RGIG5579. The sequence continues at coordinate 9,499 of JAZOSM010000024.1, read as the reverse complement.
TTCACGGTGCCATTTGCGCCAGTGCATCGGGTCAGTGTCTGATGAGCAGTATGATCGGCGATCGAAGCGGAAACCGCGGAGAATGTGCACAGCCCTGCCGTCTCCCCTACAACGGCGGAAAATACCCCATCAGTTTTCGCGATTTATGTTTGGCGCGTCACGTGCCCCGGCTGATCGAAATGGGAATCTCCTCTTTAAAAATCGAAGGTCGAATGAAAAGCCCCGAGTACGTTTACACCGTTGCGCGCACCTGGCGTACCCTTTTGGATGAAAACCGAGGTGCAACGGATAAGGAAATGGCGCGGCTTTCGGGGATTTTCTCCCGAAGCGGCTTTACCGACGGCTACTACATGAAAGCTTTGAATTCCTCCATGCTCGGCATCCGTACCGACCGCGACAAGGAGCAGAGCGCAAAAGAGCGAATCCGTTTTGCAGATTCCGGAAGATGTGCAAAGCCCATCGTACCCGACCGCACGAAAGTCGAAATACCCGAAATCACTTTTCCCCCAAAGACAAAGCCTCGCTTTCACCGTTCTGCACGGTTCCAAAGCGCCTGTCAAATTCCAAACACCGACTTTTTCCACGAGATCTATTTGCCCTTGGAAGCCTTTGAAGGTACGATCGCAAACGGCGTTCTTCTCCCTCCCGTAATCTTCCCTCGCGAAGAAGAAAAAATCAAAGAACAGCTCCGTGCCGCGTGGGAAAAAGGCGCCCGTCACGCTATGGTCGGAAACATTGGTCACCTGCGGTTATTGAAAGATTTTCAATACGTTCTGCACGGAGATTTCCGTCTGAACATCACCAACAGTTTGTCCCTAAACAGTTACCCATCTTTGGCAGACGCAGTGATTTCTCCCGAATTGAACACTTCTCAAATCAGAGATTTGCGCGGAGAAAAGTGCAGTGTGATTTACGGAAGAATCCCCGTGATGCTTTTGGAAAAAAATCCCGAAGCCAAGCTTCTCTGTGACCGCAAGAATGCAAAATTTCCCGTTTTGAAAGAAAATCATCGCTACGTCGTTTACAACTCGGTTCCCTTTTATATGGCTGATAAGAAAAAGCTATTAAAAGAAAAAGGAATCGAGCATCATCATTATATTTTCTCGGTAGAAACAAAGAGCGAAATCGAAGCACTGCTGAAAAATTTCAAACAAGGCAGTGAACCAAAAATCCCCGTAAAACGAATCAAATAGAATCGAGGAAACTATGATCCGACATCTTTTTATTATCAATCCCGAAGCAGGAATCCGTAATCCCGTGGAGAACGTTACCCGCCGAATCAAAGAAGCTTTTATCTTGAATACCCATCTTGAAGATGAAAAATACGATATCTGTCTGACCCGCAACAAGGGCGATGCAACCGAGCTTGTAAAAAAAGCCTGTGCGGAAAATCCGGGATTTACGCGCATTTATGCCTGCGGAGGTGACGGTACTCTCAACGAAGTGATGAGTGGTATGATCGGCGCTGAAAACGTGGCGCTCTGCCCGATTCCCGTAGGAAGCGGCAACGATTTCGTTCGGTATTTTGATCTGCCGAAAGAAGCCTTTTTGAATATCAAAAACCTCGTTCACCGTGAGCCCGTCCCTTGCGACGTACTCAAATGTGATAATTTCTACGCGCTAAACAATATTTCCGCAGGTCTTGACGCCATAACGGGAAAGCGTCAGCAAAGCGTGAAAAAGCTTCCCTTGGTTTCGGGCGGCGCGGCGTATAAGCTGGCTTTGGGATATTCATTTCTTTCCGCAATGAAAAATGGCATTACCTTTGAAATCGACGATGAACCCGTCACCATCGGTCAGGGATACGTCACCCTTGCCGTCCTCGGAAACGGACGGTTTTACGGCGGTGGCTTCCAAGCCACGCCCTTGGCGGATATTTCCGACGGAATGATGGATTTCGTATCCATTCCCACCATTTCCCGTTTGGAATTTCTCAAGTACGTAAGCGATTATAAAAACGGACGGCACTTGCAGACCATTCCCATGGTCGTTTACAAAAAGTGCAAAAAAATCAAACTGATTTCCGAAGAACCCATTACCTTGCAAGCGGACGGAGAAATCCACGTGCGTAAAAATCCCACCATTGAAATCATACCGAATGCCATCCGCTTGATCGTACCCGAAACTGAATCTTAATGAAAAAAACGAAGCCGAACGGCTTCGTTTTTTTGTTTATTTCTTTTCGTTCTCGACGGTTTGACGGATGCTCCAATCATGCTTTTCAAGGAGGGCTTCCGCTTGCTTTTCATCACATCCGAGGATGGCGGAGGTGATGCGGATAACTCTGCCGCGGAGTTTGATGTTACTGGGCTTGAGATTGATCATCATATTTTCGTAAACCTTGCCCGTGCCGATCATAGCACCCGTAGAGAGCATATTCAAAACGAATTTTTGGGAATTTCCCGCTTTCAGTCGCGTAGAGCCGGTCAGTACCTCTGCACCGGTATCGCAAACGATGGCAATGTCCGCAACCTTTTCAATGGCGGTATCGGTATTGGAGGAAAGGCTTACAGTGATACAGCCGATCCGCTTTGCCTCCTCAATGGCGCCGACTACGTACTTTGCGCCCCCTGCCGCGGAAATGCCAACCAAAACGTCACCGGGATTCAGCAAATCCTTTACGTCGTTTACGCCGTTTTCATAACGGTCCTCGTCCCCCTCGCCTGCGCGAAAAACCCTTTCCTTTCCGCCTGCAATAATTCCCATTACGGTTTCATAATCCACACCGAAGGTAGGAGGACATTCGGCAGCATCCATAATGCCAAGTCTGCCCGAGGTTCCTGCGCCCACATAAATCATTTTTCCGCCTGCGGCAATGGCTTTGGTTGCGGCCTCAACGGCGAGGGCAATTTGGGGCAGAGCCTTTTCAACGGCAAGAACGGAATTCATATTTTCCTCATTCATAACCTCACAAATTTCAAGAGGAGTCATTTGATCCAGATGTGTGGTTTTTTCATTTCTCATTTCGGTTTTCAGCATAATTTTCTCCTTAAACTATTTTCAAAATTCGTCCGAAATTCCTCGGGAACCTTTCGATTCATTCTAAACATAAGCTCGATACACGCACCGCAAACGGGCGGCAGCGCGGGGGAAATAAGTTTGCATCCGCTTTTTGCCTCTACCAAGGTGCGAAAACGATCATTGCGGAAAAAGCCCCCTGCACAAATAAATTCCGTTCTGTCAAAGCGCTCACGCGCAGAACAAAGAAGCTGTGCCAATCTTTCTGCATTTTTCTCCAAAATCCAACAGCTTACCTCATCCTCTTGGTCCGCACATTGGCAAACAAAGGGTGCAAAGGAGGCAATAAACGCCCTGCCCTTTTCATAGATCATGGGAATGGAGGAAAAGATGGGGTCACCCAGTTCCTGATAAAGAAGGTCTGACAAAAGACTTTTTTTCTCCAAGCCGTCCTCCACCGCCAAAACGTGACGGATCGCATCCTTGCCAACGTCGTAAGCAGAGCCGGATTCATCAAACAATTGTCCCCAACCGCCAAGGCGGATTAATTCTCCGTTGCAACGAACGAAAACACAGCTTCCCGTTCCCGAAATAACCATAGCGGAATTTTGCGGGTCCGTAGCAAGACTGAGAACGTTTGCGGCATCACTATCTACCCAAACGGGACAAGCAATTTTTTCGGCGAGCGCTTTGGAAAGAACCGTTTTCCACTCCCCTGCACCTGCACCTGCGATTCCTGCAAAAATCCCTTTGGGAATCGCACCCTGCAAAAGGCGGGACAGGCCGTCAAAGAGGATGTTCAGACAAGCTTCTTCCCCAATGTCATTGGGATTTGATCCCGAGGCTACGACTCTTGAAAAAACCGTTCCGTCTGCAAAAAAGGAAACGAATTCCGTTTTGGTTCCGCCGCCGTCGATGCCTACGAAAAGTTCTCTGTCATCATCTTTCAAGAGCGCATCTACCGATACATCAAACAGTTCCGAAATACGCACGGCATTTTCCAAATCAGGAACGCTCTGCCCTCTCTCCCAAGCGCTGACCGCTTGAAAGCTGACAAAGAGTCTTTGTGCAAGTTCTGCCTGGGTCATTCCCGCACTTTCTCTGCACTGCCGAATGTTTTTGCCGATTTGATCGATTTGCTTCATAACATCCCCCCTCGCCTCTATTATAAAGCACAAATTGAAAAAATCAATCAAATTTGAATTTATTTTACAAAATCATTCAATTTTCACTTGAATTTTAAATTCTCTCTTTTTTGATGGAAAGGAACAAAATCCGTTGACGAAAACGGTCTTTTCGTGGTATAATATTTTGACTAATTATAACTTAAAAGGAATCCAATTTATGGGCGAAAAGCGAATTTATATCAACACCTTCGGATGTCAGCAAAACGAAGCGGACAGCGAGACCTTGATGGGTATTGCAATGACGCGGGGCTACGTTCCCACGGAAACAATTGAAGAAGCGGATCTGATCATTTTCAATACCTGCGCCGTTCGTGAGCACGCCGAACTGAAAGCGCTTTCCACCACAGGTCAGCTCAAGCATCTGAAAGAGAAAAACAAAGCGTTGAAAATCGGTCTTTGCGGCTGTATGGTTCAGCAAGAGCATCGCAAAGACGACGTAAAAAATAAATACCCTTACGTAGATTTTGTATTCGGAACCAATCAGCTTTCCCGTTTCGGAGAGATTTTGGATCAGGCACTTGTGGCGAAAAAGAGGCTTTTCTTCGTGGAGGATTATGAAAAAAATCCCGGAACCATCTGCGAAGGACTCCCCGTTCAAAGAAAATTTGCTCACAGAGCTTATGTTTCCGTTATGTACGGCTGCAACAATTTCTGCACCTACTGCATCGTTCCCTACGTACGCGGCAGAGAGCGCAGTCGCAAGCCCGAATGCATCTATAACGAAGTTAAAACTTTGGTGGAAAACGGATGCCGCGAAATCACCCTTTTGGGACAAAACGTAAACTCCTACGGTAAAGATCTGGAAACGCCCTTTCCTTTCTCCCGTCTTTTGAAAATGCTTTCCGAAATTGAAGGCGATTTCGTTTTGAAGTTTATGACAAGCCATCCCAAGGATGCAAGTTTTGAATTGATCGACACCATTGCCGAGAACGAGCATATCGAAAGACATTTTCACCTGCCCATGCAGGCGGGTTCAAACGCCGTTTTGAAAGCCATGAACCGCCGCTACACCGCGGAACGGTATTTCGAGCTTGTAGATTATATGCGGAAGAAGATTCCCGACATTGCCATCACCACCGATATTATCGTAGGCTTCCCCGGAGAAACGGATGCGGATTTTGAAAAAACTCTGGATGCTTTGCGCTATTGCCGATTCGACGGTGTATTCAGTTTTATCTATTCCCCCCGCAAGGGCACTCCCGCCGCAGAAATGGAAAACCAAATTCCCGATACGGTAACCCGTGCCCGTATGGCAAAGCTTTTGGATTTGCAAATGCAGATTCAAACCGAGAACAATGAAAAATTGGTTGGAAAAACCATTCGCGCACTCTGCGAGGGCGAAAGCAAAAACGATCCCGATTACCTTTCCGCAAGAAGTGATTCGGGCAAACTGATTCACTTTTTAAAACCCGAAAACGAAGTTCGAACAGGGGATTTTGTCACCCTGCGTATTACCGAAGCACGCGCCATTATGCTGATAGGAGAAATTGCCGTATGAGCCCAATGATGCTCCAATATTTCGAAATAAAAAAAGAATATCAAGATTATCTTCTGTTTTACCGTCTCGGAGACTTTTATGAAATGTTCTTTGACGATGCCAAGATCGCTTCCCGAGAATTGGATCTGACCTTGACGGGAAGGGACTGCGGTGAGGACGAGCGCGCTCCCATGTGCGGCGTTCCTTTTCACTCCTGCGACGGATACATTGCAAAGCTGGTAGAAAAGGGATACAAGGTTGCCATTTGCGAACAGACCCAAGACCCGTCCACCTGCAAAGGAATCGTACCCCGCGAGGTTATTCGCATCATTACCCCCGGCACGGTTACCTTAGGCGATGCTTTGGAGGAAGGAAAGAATAACTTTCTTGCTACCGCTTGCATCGACGGCAAGAAAGCTTCCTGTGCTTTTTACGATATTTCCGATTCCACCATGTACGCCATTGCTTTGGAGGATGATGACAAGGCGGCTTTGGAACGAAGAATCATTAATGAGTTTGCTAAATTTTCTCCCAAGGAGATGATCACCAATCTTCCGGAAGAACAGTGCCCTACCCTGGCAGCTTTCGTAAAGCAGACCGAAGGAAATCTGGCAAACTGCGGTATGTACGATCTTTTTGACGAACGGAACATTTCCCTGCTGTCCCGTCACTTCGGAAAGAGCACCGCAGAGCTTGGTCTTGCCACCGCCGATGCCACTTTAGCAAAATGCTGTGCGGCTTTAATTGCTTATTTAAACGTGACGCAAAAAACGTCTCTGACCTCCCTTGCACAACTGAAAATTTACGACAACAACGAATATCTCTCCATTGATTCCAACTCCAGACGAAATCTGGAACTGACGGAAAGCGCAAGAGATAAAGGAAAACGCGGAAGTTTGCTTTGGGTTTTGGACAAGACCCGTACCGCAAGCGGTGCAAGATTGCTCCGCAGATTCATCGAGCAGCCTCTCACCCACCCCAGAGCCATTGCAAAACGTCAAAGCGCTGTTTTGGAATTTTATAACGATATAATGCTCAAGGACCGCGTTCGCGATACCCTCTCCCCCATGCAGGATATCGAGCGCATTCTTTCCCGTATCATTTACAGCGGCGGTAACGCAAAGGATCTTTTCGCCCTTGCCAACACCCTGTCCTATTTGCCTGCCGTAGCCTCCTCCATTGAGCTTTGCGTGGGCGAAGAACTGTCCGAACTGCACAGACAGTTAAAAGAGGATATTCTCCCCGTAACGACGCCTCTGTGCGAATTGCTCTCCGTTGCTATCCGTCCCGATCCGCCCTTTTCCGTGCGGGAAGGAGGATTCATTCAAAAAGGCTACAACGAAGAACTGGATGAACTGAATGCGATTATGACTGAAAGCCAAAGCTATTTGGCAAAAATCGAAGCAACCGAGCGCGAGCTGACGGGAATTCCCAAATTGAAAATCGGATACAACCGAGTATTCGGCTATTATTTCGAGGTTTCCCGCTTACATGGTGACAAGGTACCCGAACGCTACATCCGCAAACAAACACTCACCAACGCGGAACGATATATCACCAGTGAGCTGAAGGATATGGAAAGCCGCATTCTGGGCGCAAAGGATCGCGCCATTGCACTGGAATACGACCTGTTCCGTGAACTGTGCGACAAGGTTAAATGTGCGGCCCCCTTCCTGCAGGATGCCGCAAAACTCGTGGCGCACATTGACGTATTTGCATCTCTTGCACACGTTGCTTTGGAAAACAACTACGTATGTCCCGTAGTTGATTATTCCGACAAGGTTGAAATTCACGACGGAAGACACCCCGTTGTGGAAAAGGTTACCAAAGGATTTTTCGTGCCCAACGATGCTCTTTTGGACACGACCTCCAACCGCATGGCAATCATCACCGGCCCCAATATGGCCGGTAAGAGTACCTATATGCGTGGCTGCGCGATTATCGTAATTATGGCGCAAATGGGCTCTTTTGTTCCCGCAAAGGAAGCACATATCGGTATCGTGGATAAAATTTTCACCCGTATCGGTGCCAGTGACGACCTTTCCATGGGTCAATCCACCTTTATGCTGGAAATGAGCGAGGTGGCATACATTTTACAAAACGCAACCAAAAAGAGCATGATCATTTACGACGAGATCGGCAGAGGAACCTCTACCTACGACGGAATGAGCATTGCCCGTGCGGTTGTAGAATATACCGCAGGAAAAAAATGCGGCGCAAAAACGCTGTTCGCTACCCACTATCACGAACTGAGCGAACTGGAAAACACCATTGACGGTGTCAAAAATTACAACATTGCCGCAAAAAAACGCGGTGACAGCATTATTTTCTTGAGAAAAATTCTCCCCGGCTCTGCCGACGAAAGCTACGGTATCGAGGTTGCAAATCTGGCAGGCGTACCGACGGAGGTTATCCGCCGCGCCAAAGAAACCCTGAAGGAGCTCGAGGCAAAGAATCCCAAGGAAAAGAAAATCGTCGCCCCCGAAGAAGAACTTCCCATGTTTGCATCGCTCAAGGACGATATTATCGATTCTTTGCGCGCGGTAAACGTAGATACCATGAGCCCCATAGAGGCACTGAGCAAATTATACGAGTTATCCCAAGAGGCGAAAAAACTTTAAAGGAGCCAAGGATGGCAAAAATCAATCTGCTGGATACACAAACAGCCAATCTTATTGCCGCCGGCGAGGTGGTCGAGCGTCCTGCCAACGTGATCAAAGAACTTTTGGAAAACGCCATTGATGCCAAAAGCACCTCGATCATTACGGAAATTGCCGGTGGCGGGATCGATATGATTCGCATCACCGACAACGGAAGCGGTATGGAGAAAGAAGATCTTCCTCTTTGCGTGCGTCGTCACGCCACGTCAAAAATCCGAAATCCCGAAGATCTTGCCGCCATTTCCACCTTAGGATTTCGTGGTGAGGCTCTTGCCGCCATTTCTTCCACTTCCCGATTTACCATTATGTCCAAGCGTCGTGAAGACAGTCTCGGGCATCAGTTGGCAATGGAGGGAGAAGATGTTCTTTCCATGGAGGAATGCGGTTGCGCCGACGGAACCACCGTCATCGTGCAGGATTTGTTTTTCAATCAACCTGCCAGAAGAAAATTTCTCAAACGGGCACAAACGGAAAGCGCCGCCATTCTGCAATATCTTCAGCGCATCGCAATTTCTCACCCCGAAATTGCCTTCAAGCACATCGCTGACGATCAGGTAAAATTACAGACCATCGGAAACGGAAAGCTTCACGATTGCATTTATTCCGTTTACGGGCAGGAATTTTCCTCGGCATTGACCGAAGTGGATTACACTCAGGGAGATTTGCGCGTTCACGGCTTTATTACCCGTCCCGAATGCGGCAGAACCAACCACAACTACCAAAGCTTTTATATCAATTCCCGATTCGTCAAATCGGGAACTATGCGCTTTGCCTTGGAGGAAGCCTATAAAAGCTTTGTAAAAAGCGAGAAATTCCCCGGATGCGTTCTTTTTTTAGAGCTTGATCCCGAAAAAGTGGACGTCAACGTGCACCCTGCAAAATTGGAGGTACGTTTTGACGACGAGCGCAGTATTTACAACGTCGTCTACTATGCGGTAAGAAATACCCTCAACAGCCTTTCCAACCGTTTGGCAAGAGACGAGTACCAACGGGCAATGAAAATCGCAGAAAAGAAGCCCGAAACCGTCATTCCGAAAATTTCCGAAACCAAAACCATGCCTCCCCCCTCCGCCGAAGTAAAAAGCGGAGCCTTTCGCGAAACCAAAAACGAGCTTTCGCTGTTTTCCTCTGCACCCAGCCGTGGAAAGAGTCACCTGATTCCCGAGGAGAATAAAATTCAACCGTCGAAAGCCACTGTGGAAAAAATCTCCATCAAT
>JAZOSM010000023.1:0-10861 GCA_045657125.1 Eubacteriales bacterium | reverse complement strand
GACTGAGCAATTTATCGCATCTTGACAAAGTCGCAGCCGTGTTTACAAATCTGTTCTGCGAAGTAAAAACGCGCGAAGCGAGGCGTGCAAGGGAAAGTCGAGTGAGTTTACCCTTCGTAAATGATCGAGACTTCCTCCGCGGCACAACGAAGCTGCAGCCGCTTTTACGAAGCAGAATGCATTTCGGTCAAAGCCTTTACCAACTCCGCCACACACTGCTCCGCCGTGCCGGAAACGTAACGGCAGGAATACACCTCGTATTCACCGTGGGGGAACATATCGTCGGTGGGCATATAGCCGTTGGAGCCACCGGTATAGCCGCAGGAGAAGGTAGTCTGGTAAGGAACGCCTGCGCGGATCTCCATACCGCTTCCGTCACACATTTCGTAGGAGCCGCCTGCAAAGGCAATATCACCGAAGGAGATGGCGTAGAGGGGGATATCCTGGGTCTTTGGTAAGCCCGCACGCTCGGTCAAGTGAATCTCGTCGTACTTGGACTGAACGCCCGTGGGGTAATAGGTCTGCTTCACGTGGGCAGCGTTATCGGCTGCAATATGTGCAGCGCGGCGCTCCTCCACGTCTTTGCGGACGGTGCAGGTTACGGTCATAATTTTTCCCTTAATGGGACCGCCCTGAACCTCGGTTTCCTCTTTTAACGCCTCTTTGACAACCTGTGCCGCGGCAATGCCTACCTCGTCGGTATTGGCACATTTCTGCTCACCCTCGATCTTGGAGTGCATATTGATATTACCTGCGGCACCGTTAAAGTAAGCGCAGTGCACGTCCAGATCCTTCTCCACGGTAAAGCGGAGCTTATCCACCAGATCCGCGGAAACAACTCCTCTGCCGCCAACCTTGTAGCTGGCGTCGGAAGCCACGTGGCACTGCCAGTTTACCATAACGATATCCTTTTTATCACCGCGATCAAAACGAATGGTACGCAGTTCGGGATCGGCTTCGGACTCGTGGGAAACGTAAGCCTCACTGGAATTGGCAGAATGGATTCCCTTATAGGTTCCGTCAGCCATTACGTATCTTCTGACGAAAGCAAGTCCCGTGGTATCACCTCTGCCCGTATAGATTTTCGTGGTAGCCAAATCGCGAATGGCTTCATCCGCGCAGGTCACGATACTCTCCAGGCAATCCTTGATATACTTGGTAACCGCGGGTCCCTCGCCTTCGGGCGCGGTGTGGGAATGGGTCGCGTTGAAAAATGCATTTTCGGCAGGAATTCCGAATTTGTCCTGCAAAAGCTTCTTGCCCTGTCTTTCGAAGGTATCTTCAATTCCCTTCATATCAAAGCCGTACAAGAGCGCAACGTTCTCTCCGTCCGATACGGCAACGCAGGTCACGTACAGATCACTTTTGAGAATATAGCCGTATGTCTTTTCCGAGCCGCCGTTGGTCATAACGGGGAAATCCTCGGGAGCAGGAGAAACGCATCTTCTGGCAAAGCCCGCGGAGAAGCCTTCGGGATAGTCATAGGGGCCGTAGGTTTTTTTCAAAGGATCCTCTTTTTTCTCTGTTTTTACTTCCTGTGCCGTCTCCGTTCCCGTTTCTTCGGTAGCAAGACCGGAGGAACAGGAAACCAAAGGCAGAAGCATTGCCAAAGTCAAAAGAAAAATCATTATTTTTTTCATAGCGCAAACCTCCAAGTTTTCTTCCTTTTATTTTGCATCGAACCAAGTTTTGCCGATGCTGCTTTCCGCCAAAAGCGGTACGGAATAGGCTACTGCGCCCTCCATTTCCTCGGAGAGGATTTTCGCAGCAGTCTCGGCTTCGGCTTCGGGGCACTCCAAAATCAGTTCGTCGTGAACCTGCAAAATCAAGCGGCTCTTGAGCCCCTCCTCCTTCAGACGGCGGTATACCCGCACCATAGCGATTTTGATAATATCCGCTGCCGTACCTTGAATGGGAGCGTTCATGGCAACGCGCTCACCGAAGGAAATCAACTGCTTTTTTGTGGAGCGCAATTCGGGAATATATCTGCGGCGGCCGAACAGCGTGGTTACAAAGCCGTCCTCGTGTGCCTGTGCCTTCGTACCGTTTAAAAATCCCTTAATATCGGGGAACAGAGCAAAATACTTTTCAATATAGTCCTTTGCCACACGCATGGGAACACCCAAGTCCTGTCCCAGCGAGTATTCACCAATTCCGTACACGATGCCGAAATTCACCGCCTTTGCGCTTTTACGCATTTCGGGAGTTACCTCCTCGGGCGTCGTGTGGAAAATTTCCGATGCCGTCTTGGTGTGAATGTCGATGCCCTCCAAGAAATACCGACGCATGGTAGCATCTCCCGACATATGGGCAAGAAGCCGCAATTCGATCTGCGAATAGTCCGCATCCACCAACACACAACCTTCGGAAGCGGTGAAAAAGCGGCGCATTTCCCTGCCAAGCTCGGTTTTTACGGGAATATTCTGCAAATTCGGTTCTGCGGAGGACAGACGACCCGTAGCGGTCAACATTCCGTTAAAGACGGTGTGAATTCTTCCGTCCTCGCGGATCTGCTTGAGCATTCCCTCAACGTAGGTGCTCTGCAGCTTTGCGGCGGCACGCCAATTCAAAATCAAATCAATAATGGGCGAGTGGAAACGAAGCTTACCCAGAGTCTCCGCATCGGTAGCGTACCCCGTTTTCGTTTTCTTTCCGGGGGGAAGTCCCAGTTTTTCAAACAAAATTTTACCAAGCTGTTTGGGTGAGGAGATCAAAAATTCCTCCCCTGCCAGCATATAGATCTCCTCCTGCAGGGCGGCGGTAATGGTACGGAGATTTCGTCCGTACTCCTCGATTCCCTCTCGGGAAACGGCAAAGCCGATTCGCTCCATATCCGCCAAAACCTTTGCCAAAGGAAGCTCGGTTTCAAAATACAGCGCCTTGCAAGTGCTTTCTTCCAACTGCTCTCGCAAAACAATTTCCAATTTCGCCATCAGATCAAGGGCCTCGGCAGGGTCCGTGTCGGCGGAAAGGTACGCTCCGTCCTTGCAAAAGCTTCTGCCCAAAGCGGAAAGGGTCATGGAAGCGTATTGAGAATTGAGAACGTATGCGGCGAGGAACAGGTCAAAATCCGCTTCCGCCTTGTCAAAATCACCGAAAGCATCGGCAAATCGGTGCAAATACGCTTTGCTGTCACAAACCACGGGACGGCTTTTGGAAAGAAGCTCCTTTACGTCTCCCGTCAGTCGAACCGCTTTGCCCCCGATGCGCGCATAGAAAGAATCCTGATCGAAAAACAGAGGGAAAACCGTTTCCGTCACAAGGGAAGCGGACATCTCCTCCAAGGGCACGCTCTCGCTTTCCAGATCAAACAAGGTCCCCTGCAAGGGCGCTTCCACAGGGCGGGGCGCTTCATCCAAGCCAAAGCTGTGGAGCATTTTGGTAAATTCCAATTCTACCAAAAGCGGCAGGAGCAAATCTGCATTGTGCCCCTTATAGGCAAAAGGCTCCAGGGAAGAAAGCGACGGTACCTGTCGGCAAATCTCACCCAAATAGCGGCTTTTGTAGGCATCCTCCTTGCCCTCGCGCAATTTTTCCTTGGCGGAGGGACCCACGGGAAGGGTCTCGAGATCTGCGTAAACACCGTCCAGATCCCCACGCTCACAAATAAGCTTAAGGGCGGTCTTTTCACCGATGCCGCGAACGCCGGGGATGTTGTCACCGCTGTCTCCCGCAAGAGCTTTCACGTCGATCATCTGTCGGGGCGCAAGGCCAAACTTTTCCTTCACCACGTCGGGAGTTACCTCCTCGTCGTGCTTGGTTCCCACCAAAATCAGAGTGGTTCTTTCTCCCACCAGCTGATAGGCATCGCGGTCACCCGTTACCAAATAGGCACAGTTTCCGCTTTCCTCGGCAACGCGGGAAAGAGTTCCCAAAATATCGTCTGCCTCGTAGCCCTCCCGTTCCACCACGGCAATTCCCAAAGCCTCGGTAGCACGGCGCAAATACGGCATCTGCGCGCGCAGGTCATCGGGCATGGGCTTACGGGTTGCCTTGTAATTTTCGTCGAATTTATGGCGAAAGGTAGGCGCTTTCAAATCAAATGCCGCCGCCACGTAATCAGGCTTTACGGCATCCAGATGCTTCTTGAGAATATTGATATATCCAAAGATGGCATTGGTAGGAAGCCCCTGAGAATTACTCAGGGGGCGAATTCCGTAAAAAGCTCGGTTCAGGAGGCTGTTGGCATCTAAAACGAGAATTTTTTTCATAAATTTATCTCACGTCCATGGTATTGGCAGTAGCCGCCTTGCCCCACATGGGGTAGCGGATGTGGCGGGTGGTGGGTCTGCAAAGCAGGTCCAGCCCCACTTCGTCCAGCTCGGGAATTTCCGTGCCGTCCTCCAGATGATTTTCCAAACGCTCGTAGCAGCTCATCAATCTCTGACGAAGACCGCCCAAGCGGGTTTCGTGCACCTCAAGACCGTGGGGCTTGTTCTCGATCAGCCACGCCTCGCGGAATGCCGCAATAAAGGAATCCAGTGCTTCCAGCGTCAGATCATATTCATCCAAAAGTGCCGCCAGCGCCTTTTTATCTCTTGCCTGATATGCTTCTCTGGTCTTTTTGCCAAGCTCTGCCTTGTGGCTCAAGGTCTCGGCAAGGTACATCTGTGCGCGGAACAGATGTCCGAAATGGGGATGCTCGGAATATTCCTCAAGACTTGCGCCTAAATCGGCATAGTATTCGCTTTCACCGCCAAGCAGGGTGGAATCGCAAACGCCAAGGAAAGGATCGTTGTACAAAAGATACTTTTCGGGGTTCTGAATGGCGTCCTTGGCATATTCATTTTCCACGTGCTCGTGCTCGTGCATATCCAAAAGGGTGAAATCGTCGAAGGGAATTTCAAATTTTGCTTCGAAATCCGCCTTGATCTTGTCAAGATCCTCCTCACCGCGGGCAAAAGCTGCGGTGGCGTACATTGCAGGCAAAACGCTGCCGCGGAAACATTCACCGCCGTTATCACCCCAAAGGGTGAACATCACGTTTTCCACCTTTTCCGCACGGCAAGCGCGGATAGCGGCAAGATTTGCGTGAATGGAGAAGCGGTTATCGGGGGCAAAGCCCTTCCAGGTCCAAATACCGCCTGCATACCAAACCTCTCTGCCCAGCTTCTGATGGGCGTTCAGCATCATCTGATATCTTGCCTGCTCCGTGGTATAGTAGTCCCAATAGGTCAACTGCATATCCTCGGGGATGCCCAATTCCACGGGATCGGGCACAACGGGCTCTTTAACGTCGTAGTAATGACCGTGATTTGCCAGACGGAAGAACATATCACTCCACATCAAGGGCTGCAGGTCGTACTTTCTTGCAATTTCACATACTCTGTGCATATGACGGGAAAAGATTCCGAAACGGTTTTCAAAGCCGTTTTTATCCAAATACTTGCCAAGACCCAGCATATGTGCTTCGTCAAGACCTACGTGAATCACGTCGGATTTAAAGCATTCCTTTACGCTCTTGAACATTTTATCGATCAGCTCGTAGGTTTCTTCTTCCCCTGCCAAGAGAATGTCGTTGCAGTCCTGAATCCGCTGGAAACGGGGCCAACGCATCAAGCCGTTCAAATGCGCCAAGGTCTGAATACAGGGAATCACTTCCATCTCGTACTCCTCGCAGAATGCGACGAAGTCCTTCAATTCCTTTTGCGTATATTTACCGCGGAAGTGACCAAAATAAGGCTCCTCGGGAATCTCATAGGTGTCCTCGGTATAAAGCATAATAAAATTATACCCCATATCTGCCAAAGCAGGAATCAACTTCTTGAGAGACGGAATGTTCATTACAGAGTTGCGGCTCATATCCATCATCAAGCCAAAACGCTTAAAATCGGTCTTTTTCATAAAAAATCTCCTTTATAAAAATGGATCTTACGATTCTATTATACCGCCTTCCACCCCATAAATCAAGAAAAAGAAAACAAATCTTCTTCCTTTTCAAAAACAAATGCCCCACACCCTGTTTTACCATTTGAAAACGGGATTTTTTCCACCCGCTGTTTTGAAGCTCCGTTTAATACCTTTACTGCACATTAAAAAAGATTCCTTTTTATTTTTAAATATATCAAAAATTTACTTGCCGCACCGTTTCTCACACATTCACACAAAAAAAGGACGAGCAGTTTTGCTCGTCCTTTTGGCTTATATTAGCGAAGGGAAGCCGGGCTGGCTTCGAATTTTCCGGGGAGGGATTGGTTCTTCTCGTTGTTTTCCACCGAGATCTCACCGCCTACGATCACGTATTCCAGACCGCGGTTTCGCTGATCGGGATTCACGAAGGTGGCACAGTCATCAATGACCTCTGCATCAAAAATACACAGATCCGCATCGCATCCCACCTGAATTTTACCCTTCTTTTCAAGGCCGTAAACCGAAGCGGGGAAGCCCGTCATTTTCCGAATCATTTCTTCCAGGCTCACCACGCCCTTTTCCCGCACGTATTTACCCAAAACGCGTGGGAAGGTACCGCGATTGCGGGGGTGATAAAAGCTCATTCCCACCGTGTTACCGCCATCGGTTCCGATCATACAGCGGGGATGTGCCATTACGCGCATCATATCGTTTTCATTGATGGAAAAATACACGCCCTTGGCAACCATATTATTTTCAATGAGCAGATCGTAGCAGGCATCGTAAGGTGTTTTTCCCTGTACCTTGGCAATTTCGCTCAGGCGCATTCCCACGAATTGGGGTGTTTTCTTGGCGCTTGCAATCAGAGCAAATTCCAGATCCGAACCCTGCAAAGGCTCTGCCCAAGCCTTTTGCGCCGCGCGCACCTCAGGCTTTTTCAATTCCTCCACGATTTTCTCCGTGGGCAGGGACAAAAGCTCCTTGGTTACGAAAACCGCAGAAACGCTGGTAGAGGTGGCAAGATAAGGATATACGTCCATATAAATGGGGTGTCCTTCGGCAACGGCTCGATCCACCGCGGCAATCATTTTTTCCACCTTGCCGTGATTTCTCTCTTTACAAGCCTTAAAGTGGGAGATTACACCCGTTACTCCTGCAGTCGTTGCAATGTGGATAAATTCCTCCACCGCTTCTACTACAAAATCGCTTTCGTTGCGAATATGGGCGGCAAGAATTCCTCCGTGCTCGTGCACCACCTTGGCAAGCTCGATCAATTCCGCAGGCTTGGCATAAATACCGGGAACGTAGGTCAAACCAAAGGAAAGACCCAGCGCGCCCTCCTTCAAAGCATCGGCAAGGAGCTTTTTCATCTGTGCCATTTCTTCCGCGGTAGGCTCGTCCATCCGCTTGCCCATTACCGTTTTCCGCAGCGCGCCGTGTCCCACCAACAGGGCAAGGTTCATTCCTGCCCGATGTGCTTTCAGTTTATCAAAAAATTCCTTTGCAGACTGATCGGGTCCCAGTTCGGGAACGGGGTAAATGCAAGAACCGCATTGACCGCCGATGGCGGTGGTAATTCCCTGCTCCGCAACCACTTCCATAAGCGGCTTTTTGAAATATGAACCGTCTCCGTGGCTGTGGGAATCAATAAAGCCGGGGGTCACGCAAAGCCCCTTGGCATCAATTTCTTTTTTTCCTTGCTCGGGCACGTCCCCAACACGGACGATCACGCCGTCCCGAACGGCAACGTCACAAATTTTCGGCGCGGAACCAAGTCCGTCGTAAACCTTTCCTCCGCGAATCACAAGGTCAAACATTTTCTCCATCCTCCGTTTTTTTCTCGATCTTCGATGCAGCCGCAGGGCGAGTAACCTGATACACACCCCACAAGATCAAAACCGCACCCACAAACATCCAAAGGGTCATCTGTTCCCGCAAAAAGATCACGCCCGAGAACATGGAAACCATGGTGGACACCGCCCCAAAGGACGAGAGCTTTACCACCTGCATACGGCTGACGGCAAAATTCACCAAAAGGTTTGCCGCCAAAGAACAAAGCACACCCAAAACCAAAATCGAAATCACAAACATAGGTTCTTTCAAGGGTGCAAAATAGGACTTCAAGGTGATTTCCTTGTCAAAAACGCTCCACAAAACAAAGCAAATTGTCGAGGAAGTCAGAACCAAAAAGGAACGCTCAAAGGTACTGAAATCCGTGGATGCCTTTCGATTGGCATTTTTGTAAACGGCAGAGGAAACACAGCTTAAAATCAAAAGCAAAACGCCCAAGGGGCGAATCACGCCCTCGGAGGATGCGGAAAGGGTCATCAAAATCACACCCGCCGTGGGAAAAATACAGAAAAACGCCTGCCGACGGGTGGGAAATTCCCGTAAAAAGATCATGGCAATGACCATTGCCACCACGGGAACCACCGCCAAAACTACGCCGGAAACCGTAGCGTTGGTCATTTGTATACCATAGGTTTCAAAAATATAATAAGCCACCTGCGTGGCAACCAAAAGTGCCGCGGGACCGATCCGCTTCCCACGAAAAGAAATCCATTTGTTTCGAATTGCCATCCACAAAAGCATCAGAATAACGGATAAGGCAAAGCGCTGACTCAAAACCACGTTGGGGGTTGTGTATTCCAAGGCGATCTTGGTAAATAAATTGCCCAACCCCCAAATAATGTGCCCCAAATACGCACAAAACAGCGGCAAAAACAAGGCTCTATTCTCTCGCTTCATTTTCCGAACCTCTTTTTCTGTTCATCAAAATCGTAATAATCAAACCAATAACGGGAAACAGCATACCGCAAAGCATTCCCGCCTTCATTCCAAGACTTTCGGGAGCGAGCGCCCATTTTTCACAAAGGACTGCCGCCGCAGGGCTTTGAGCCGCAGCGTCTGCCACAAGACCCAAAAGCTGGGGTCCCACCGAGGCGCCCAAATCGCCTCCTGCCGCCATAATGGCGTAAATGAAAACACCTGCGCCGGGGTTGCGTTCAGCCGCAAGCACCAGATTTCCCGGCCACAGCATAGACGCGCAAAGACCGGTTACGGCACAAGCGATCAAGCCGATCATAGGGATGGAAGAAAGAGCCGCTACCATATAACAAAGCGCCGTACTGCCAAAGCAAATCAGCAAAATACGTTCGATATTTCTGCCGCATTTGGCGTAAAGACTTCTGCCCAATCCCAAAAAAACGGAAAACAGAGCCGTTCCAAAAAGATCTCCCCAAAATTTTGAGATCTCCATTGCTTTTTCCAAATAGCCCGAGCACCATTGCGCCATAGTGCACTCCGATGCGCCGCCAAGGAAAATACAGAAAACACTGAGAAGCACTTTTTTATTGCAGAACAGCTTCAAAGCACCCGTTGCCTTGGCAGGCTTTTCCATGGGAGGAATTTTCGCTCCCCAAAACAAAGCCGCGCTGACCGCGGGAAGCAAGGCAAATACCAAGGGGATCACGTACCAACGCTCTCCTCCCAAAAGCACCAAAAGCGCCGCCGCAGGAATTACCACCGCAACGCATCCCCAAGCGTAAACGGAATGTAGCTTGGACAGTTCCCGATCGGGATCGGGGGCAGGAATGGCGGCAATAACGGGGCTGATCAAAACCTCCGCAAGTCCCGCCGCAAAGGAAAAGATCACCGTTCCCACACACAGTCCCAAGAAAGCCCGTTCGGGAAACAGCATGGGTAAAACGGCGTAAACGGCAAAGCCTGCCAACGCAAGAACGGGAATCCGCTTTACAACCTTTTCCAAATCCAGCCGATGGGAAAAGAAAGACAATGCCAGATCCACCAAAAGCTGGGTAAAAAAGTTAATCAACACCAAAAATCCCAAAAGGGAAAAAGAAATGCCGTACCGTGACCGAAAGGTCAGAAACAAAATCGGAGACAGACAAGAGGTTACCGACATGGTCACGTTGGCGCTGTAGCAAGCCAGTTTTAATCTGCGAATTTGTCCCTTGGTCATCTCGTCTCCATATTTGCCACAGCCTCGTGTGCCGTTTTCTGTAAAAGATCGATTTTCTCTTGGGACAGGCTCACGTCCTTGCCCTCAAGGGTGTATTTCGGACGGAAGGTATTGCCCACACAGCTCTGACCCGTAATGCGCTCAAACCATACGCAGGCATTGAGATACTGACCGCCGCCCATATCACCGTCGTGAGAAAAGTCGTCGATCTGCTTTTCCTTCTGTACGCGGGTGGTCAGGGTGTATCCGTTTTCGCGAATCAAGGGATCGTGACGAATATCCTCCCAGGCATCGCCGCAGGGAACGCGGGTAAAGCCGTACTTCTCGCAAACCTCTTTGGCTACGTTTCTCTGCCAGGAGGTAATATTTTTCTGCTCCTCCAAGGTTTTCAAGCCCTTAGAACCGTCACCGATTTCGTGAACCCAGCTTTGAAGCCAGTAATATTTTGCCAAGGGGAAGCGCTCCGAAACGTACTTGTACAAAAGGGGCAGGTGCTCCGCCACGCTGTTCCGCAGATTTTCTTCACTGCCGTTCGCGCCGTAAACATAGCTTCCACTCTGCTGAAAACTGATCATATCCCAATTTTCGCGGGAGAGACAGTAATCCATTCCCACGTTGGAAACGCCGTTTCTGCCGTTTTTATCGTTGCAGAAAAGCTGATAATTGCTTTCTTTATTTACAAGCCACTCCCAATGCTGATAAAATTTACAGCCGGAGTAATATACGTTGTAGATCTTTGCATCCTCGTAGCCTGCGGCGGCAAGCATTCCGTAAAGCTCGTCGCACCAATAGTAGCTATAGCTGTTACCAATCAAAAGAATGTTCATTTTTCCATCCTCCTTCGGATCTTTCGGTTCATTTTCCACAATCTCCTGCTTTTTTTCCGTGCTTTCCGCAGGAAGTGTTTCCGAGACGGGCTCCAACGCCGTGGAACACGCCGTCAAAAGAAAACAAACAAATGCCAGTACAAGGGCAATTTGCCGCTTCATCCTTCTACCTCCGTCAACACCTCGGACAGTTTTACTTCTT
>JAZOSM010000022.1:0-37240 GCA_045657125.1 Eubacteriales bacterium | reverse complement strand
GATGGAAGAAACCATTCGGCTTCTCCGCGAAAAAGCTCCTTGGTGCAAGGTAATCGTCGGCGGTGCCGTACTTACTCCCGAATATGCAAAAGTAATCGGCGCAGATCACTATGCTCCCGACGCCATGGCTGCCGTCCGCTGGGCTGAAACTGACCTGAAATAATATTTACAAGGCGCATCAGAATTTTACCGATGAATACTTGACAAATAAAAAATAATTATGATATAATACCTTGTAACGAAGATGGAGAGAGTATCGGAAAACAAGCTTTCTCAGAGAGCCGATGACGGTGGAAATTCGGCAGAGCCTTTTCGAGAAAAACACTCCGGAGTTTGCGGAAGAAAGCCTTCTGGTGATTAGAACCGCACGTTCATCCCGTAAGGATGCAAATGAGAGGACCGTTCAGGTCAATTTGGGTGGTATCGCGGAAGTTTTACCTTTCGTCCCATATTTGGGGCGAAAGGTTTTTTGTTTTCTCTCCCCATAAAACCAAATGAAAAGATGATACTATTATACGGAGGAAAAAATTATGCTGAGAACTCACACTTGTAATGATTTGAGAGTTGACCACATCGGACAGAAAGTTACTCTTACCGGTTGGATCGACACGGTTCGCGATCACGGCGGCGTTCTTTTCGTTGACCTGCGCGACCACTACGGTATTACCCAGGTAGTACTTTCCGACGACAAAATGATCCAAGGCATGCCCAAGGAAACCGTTATTCTCGTTGAGGGCGAAGTTATGCGCCGCGACGAAGAAACCGTTAACGCAAAGCTTGATACCGGTCTGATCGAAGTAAAGGCAGCTCGTATCGAGGTTCTTGGTCCCTGTCAGTTGGGTCTCCCCTTCGAAATCGACGCTTCCACCCAAACCCGCGAGGAAGTAAGACTGAAATACAGATACCTTGATTTGAGAAATCGCAAAATTCACAACAACATCGTACTCCGTTCCAAGATTGTTTCTTATCTGCGCCGCCAGATGGAGGGACTTGGCTTTATGGAAATCAACACTCCCATTCTGACCGCTTCTTCTCCCGAGGGCGCAAGAGACTATTTGGTTCCCAGCCGTAAGCACAAGGGCAAATTTTATGCTCTGCCTCAGGCTCCCCAGCAGTTCAAGCAGCTGTTGATGGCTTCCGGTTTCGACCGTTATTTCCAGATCGCTCCCTGCTTCCGCGACGAAGACGCTCGTCAGGACAGATCCCCCGGAGAATTCTACCAGCTGGACTTTGAAATGAGCTTTGCAACGCAGGAAGACGTATTTGCAGTTGCGGAAGAAGTTGTTTATAACACCTTCAAGGAATTTTCCAACAAGAAGGTTTCTGAGCCTCCCTTCCGCCGCATCACCTTTGCAGATGCTATGATGCAGTACGGTTCCGATAAGCCCGACCTTCGCAATCCCCTTCTCATTCAGGATTTGACGGATTTCTTTGCAAAGCACGAATTTCTTACCATCAACGGCAGAACGATTCCCTTTAAGAACAAGCTTGTTCGCGGTATCGTAGCCAACTACCTTGTAAAGAAGGATGGTGACGGTGATGGAAAGAAAGCCTTTGAGAAGGCTATTGATGCATATTCCAGAAGCATCGGTATGAAATTCGGTATCGGTTATATCACTCTTGAAGACGGCGAATACAAGGGTCCCATTGCTAAATTCCTTACCGAGGAACAGAAAGCCGAATTGACCGAGCTTGTTGGCATCAAGGAAGGCGAAAGCTTGTTCTTTATCAGCGATGCCGCTAACGTAATCAACCGTTTGGCAGGCGAAATGAGAACCTGGATCGGTAACGAACTTGGTTTGATTAAGAATGATTCTTTTGAATTCTGCTTCATCGTTGACTTCCCCATGTACGAAAGAAACGAAGAAACCGGCAAGATTGACTTTACCCACAACCCCTTCTCTATGCCCCAGGGCGGTATGGAAGCATTGGAAAATAAAGATCCTTTGGAAATCTTTGCTTACCAGTACGACATCGTTTGTAACGGCGTAGAGCTTTCTTCCGGTGCAGTTCGCAACCACAACCCCGAGATTATGAGAAAAGCATTCTCTATCGCAGGTTATGGTGAAGACGATCTGAAAGCAAAATTCGGCGCACTTTACACCGCATTCTCCTTCGGTGCTCCCCCTCACGCAGGAATGGCACCCGGTGTTGACAGAATGGTAATGCTCATTGCAGAAGAAGATACGATTCGTGACGTAATCGCATTCCCCTTGAACGGAAATGCACAGGATCTGATGATGGGTGCACCCGGCGAAGTTACCGAGCAGCAGCTCAGAGAAGTGCACATCAAAGTTCGCGACTAATTTTTGGAGTACAAAAATGGACAGAGAAACTTTAAGAAAACTCGCTATGCTTAATCAGCTTTCCCTGAACGATGAGCAGAAAGAGTCGGTCATCGACTTCTTTGCAAAGCGCGACAATGAACTTGATATTTTGAACAAGATCGACACAGAGAACGTGGAAAGAATGGTTCACGTTCTCCCCATCGAAACCGTTATTCGCGAAGACGTTGTCGATCAGAAATTTTCCAGAGAAGACCTGCAAAAAGGCGCAGTTGATACCGACGAGGGATACTGGTGTGTACCTCGTGTTGTAGAGTAAGGAGGTAGGATGATGGAACTTTATCTTGCTAAAGGTACTCAAGGCGAAAAGACCGTTATCCTTGACGATCTGTTTTTGTCCCGTGACCTCCCTACCACCGCAGGCTCAAAGATGCTTGACGGCTATATGAGTTTGTTTGATGCAGAAGTTCTGACCCTTCTGACGAAAGCAAACTATACCCTCGGCGGAAAGGCAGCTGTCGGCGAATTTACCATCGACCTGCTTGGAGAAACCTGTTACAAGGGCGCTTGTGAAAAAGACGGAAAACTCATTTTCGCACCTACTGAATTGATTAAGAACGGCAACGCACAGGCTTGCCTTTGCCTGGATGCCAACGGTGCTCCCCGCAGAGCTGCCGCCCAAAGCGGACTTGTATATCTCAAACCCACTTACGGTACCGTTTCCCGTTTCGGACTTGTCGGTGTTGCAAGTTCCGGCGATACAGTCGGTATTTGTGCCGAAAAGACTGCAACCGTATGCGATATTCTCTCAGTAATCGCTCATCACGATGACAAAGACGGAACCAGCCTTTCCGAAGAAATTTGCGTTTCCGTAAATGCTAAAAAGTCTGCAAACAAGGTTGCTGTTTTGAAGAATTTCAACCCAGAAAATGACGTTCGGGAAAAAATGAACGCCGTTATCGAAACCTTGAAAGCAAAAGGCGTTGAAGTTGCAGAAATTTCCTGCGAGGAGATTGCTTCCGCAAGAGTTGCTTGGAACATCTTGATGAGTGCGGAAACTTGCAACAACGTTTCTCGCTATGATGGCGTAAAATACGGCTATCGCGCGCAGAATTTCAACGGCATTGACGAACTATATACCAATAGCCGCACCGAAGCATTCGGTGATCTGATCAAAACCTGTATTTTGTTCGGATCCGAAACCCTTTCTACCGACAATTATATGGTGCAGTACGACAAATCACTGAGAATCAGACGTGTTATCTCAGAAAAATTTGCAGAACTGTTCCGTGAATTTGATGCCGTTCTCCTCCCCGCTTGCTCTAAAATGGCTTATAGCGTGGATGAAGTTCGCGCAAATCCCACTATGTGCTACGAAGAAAATGAATTTACTGCTCCCGCTTCCATCACAGGACTTCCTGCTT
Organism: Eubacteriales bacterium; assembly: GCA_045657125.1. Lineage (GTDB taxonomy): Bacteria > Bacillota > Clostridia > Oscillospirales > SIG627 > RGIG5579. The sequence goes on along the minus strand of JAZOSM010000022.1, from coordinate 33,531 downwards.
TGGTTGCAGGCGGCGTACAGTTTATTGCAAAAGCCTTTGACGAAGGCAAACTCCTTGCCATCGCAGAAATGATCGAACAGGAGGGCAAATAAGATGAAATACGAAACAGTCATCGGTCTTGAGGTACACGTAGAGCTTGCTACTGACTCCAAGATTTTCTGCTCCTGCTCTGCTCATTCCTACGGTGCAGAAGCCAACACCCACGTTTGTCCCGCGTGCTGCGGTATGCCCGGTATGCTTCCCGTTGTTAACAAGCGCGTTGTAGATTTCGGTATGAAAGCAGGTATGATGCTAAACTGTCATATCAATCGCACAACTACCTTTGACAAAAAGAGCTACTACTACCCCGATCTTCCTGCCGCATTCCAGACAACCCAGTGGTTCTCCCCCGTTGCGGTAAACGGCCTTGTTGAAATCGAAACGAAAAACGGCAAGAAAGGTATTCGCATCAAACAGATCCACATGGAAGAAGATGCAGGAAAATTGGTCCACGATATTCGCGAGGGTACGACTCACGTTGACTTTAACAGAACCAGCGTTCCTTTGATTGAGATTGTAAGCCAGCCCGACCTTTCTTCTGCGGAAGAAGTAGAGGCTTATCTTGACAGACTGAAGACCCTGCTTCGCTATGCAAAAGTAGCCGAATGCGAAATGGCACACGGTACTATGCGTTGCGACGTCAACCTTTCCGTTCGCCCGGAAGGATCCAAAGAGTACGGTGTTCGTACCGAGATCAAAAACATGAACTCCATCGAAGCGATCAAGCGCGCTATCGAATACGAAACAGCTCGTCACATTGACGCGGTTGAAAACGGAACCGAGGTTCTTGTTCAGGAAACGAGAAGATGGGATGATATCAAAGGAAAGAGCTTTGCAATGCGTACCAAGGAAACTGCAGGCGACTACCGCTACTTTCCCGACCCTAACATCATGCCCGTTGTAATTGACGACGAATGGTTTGAGAAAATTCAGGAATCCCTTCCCGAATTCCCCGAAGTAAAGCTCGAACGCTACACGGAAGAATTCGGTCTGCCTGAATACGATGCAAAGCGCCTTTGCGAAAGCATTGCTCTCTGTGAATGCTTTGAAGCTGCAAACAAGGTTTGCGGAAATGCCAAGGATGCTGCAAACTGGATGATCTCCGACGTAATGAAGACTTTGAATGCAAGACAGATGACCTACGATATGCTTGCAATCAGCGGCGAGACTCTGGGCAAACTGATTCAGCTCGTTGCAGGCGGAAAGGTTAGCCGTCCCAACGGTCGTAAGATTTTGGATGCGATGTTTGACAATGCAGATATTGATCCGGAAGCATACGCAAAGGAAAACAACTTGATCATTTCTACCGATACCGGTTTGGTTGACAAGGTAATCCGTGATGCCATTGCTTCCGACCCCAAAGCAGTTGCTGACTTCAAGGGCGGTAAAGAAAAAGCATTGATGGCTCTGTTCGGAAAATGCATGAAAGAACTTCGCGGAAATTGCAACCCTCAGGAGCTGAGAACCTTGTTAATTGATGCAATCAACAAGACAAACTAATCTTTTTAAGGTCTTTCCAATTTGGAAAGACCTTTTTTCTATTTAAAAAAAACTTTTTCCTTACGCAAAAAAGGGAGCATTTTGTTGATTTATATATAAACCCGTGCTATAATAAAGTTTCTAGATTTTACTGTGGAGTATTGATATGAAACCAGCATTCGCACTGCATCAAACAGACCGTTTGAAGGGCTCGTATTACCGAAAAGACTGTATCGGTGACGTGCTTTATTATTGCTTTATTTATCGCGATATCCATATAACTTTTGCGAAAAAAGGAAGAAAGAATACGCTAATCAACGACGATACGGCCGAACTTTTGCATCAGCGCGGATTCATTTCCTCCGAGGATCTTGTTGCTTATAAAGAGAAAGTTTCCTCCCTGTTTTCCTTAGAAACACTAAAAGATTTCGATGAATACTCCTTGGAAGAACTTTATGCATTCATCGCAAGCATCCGCAAATCTGTGCTTGGCGCCGAGGGTCTGAACCGACTTTGGCATGAGCTCGCCTGTGAAAGCGAGCCGCTTGTTTTTGAAAATTGTCTCGATCAAAGCGAGCAAATTTCAAATATTTGCAAGGAAAAAGAGAAAATTTTCGTCGCACTTACGGAGCCGCAATTGTTTGCAACGATGAACCAAGTTCTCGGGAAAATCCAAGCCAAAAAAATCGTTTATATTTTGTCCGAATACAACGAATTCTCGCTCCCTGCAAAAAATGATCTGACCAAACTTTTTAAAAACAACGAATTTGATACTTTACATTTGAAAAATGGCAACTTTTTCGGTGAAACAGATTTTGATACCGATACCAGTGCTTTACTCGTTTTCGGAGAAAGCGGTTTGTTGGATGCAAGAAAGCTCAAAATTCCTTGTGGTGTTTTTTGCAAGCCAAAAGGCTATCACGCATCTGCCGTTGCAGGACAACTGGGACTATCAAGACCTTGCGCGGTATTGGTTCCGCAGAATTTCTCAATTGTAGAATACGTTCCCGTTATCAAAAAAAGCAGACTGACCTTTCTGATCCTGGCAAAGCTTGCTGCTGCTTACGGAGAAAAGATATATTCCCTTTCCATCGGCGAACTTTATGCTAAATATCCAAAGGATTTTTTCAACGTTTATGAGACATCCGTTTGTTCGGATGCGGAGACCGTTCCGGCGCTGAATATTTCGAAAGATGCACAAACAATCGATTTTACAGAGTTTGATCGACTTCGTGCAAACGCAATTAAAGACCATTTGGAAAGCTTTCCCAACTGTCAATATTACAGCAAAGTATTTACCGAGACGACGAAAGGCATCAAAGGAAAAATTCTCGTTCACGGTGTTCGCATCAAAAAAAGCGACGGCGCCGCTGTAATTCCCTGCGGAAAATCCATGCCCCTGCGTGCAAAAATGCGAGAACTGAACCAAAAAGGAACCGGGATCGTTTCCAACTTTCTCTTCTTTTTAACTCCAAAGCTCGCAACACTTTATAACAATCTTCGATACGACAGACCCGAGGAAAAGGCCGAAGTGGACGCAGGGCATTTGGACTATCTTCTGGAATACAGAAACGGAAAACGTTTGGAAACATTCCCTCTTTTTCAAAAGACTTGCATCGCGTTAAAGGAAAACGGAGAATTTATTTTCTTTAATTTCCGTCTCGGCGGAGGGTCAATTTCAATCAACAGCCATTCCTTTGCTTGGGGTGAAAACGACGTTAACCCTGCCGAAACACCTTCAGACGTTTGCATTTACACGCCTTATTGTTCCCTGCCCGATTCCGACGCAGACCGCGAAACCTATCGCAAAGCGGTTGGGCACGACCGTTTGAATTTTGTAATCATTCAAGACAGAGTTACCGCAATTCGTGAGGGTGACGTTTTGATTCCCGGAATGGGCGTTGTCGTCTCTCTGAAAAAGAATATCGGCGAAAATCTTTGCGAAAGTTTAGGACTTTTGAAAAACGAGAACGGTTATTTCCCTTCGCAAGACGTTCGCTTTGACGTTTGCCTTAATGCGCCTGCCGAAATTGATCCCGAAGAATGGAGCAAGGTTAAATGGGCTTTTGGCGGAGGTCTCTCCTTGATTTTGAACGGCGTGGGACTCTGCGACGGAAATCATATGGAAAAATGGTTTGAGAAAGACGGTTGGACCTCGCCTCTTTCCCGTCAAACACAGGAATCTGCTTTGCATACGCTTGTAAAACACCCGCGCACCGCAATCGGAACGACGAAAGACGGCGAACTTGTCATACTTGTTTTTTCCGGAAGAACCGAATTCTCGGACGGAGCAGACTATTCCGAAATGTGCATTATTGCGCGCGAACTGATCCCCAACATCCAATATTTAATGAACGTTGACGGCGGCGGCAGTGCAATGCTTGGGATGGTCATTGACGGAACCTTTACGGAGTTAAGCCTGCCTTCAACTTCAACGGGAAGTACCGTCGGAATGGTACGCCCCATCAATACGGTTTTACATATCCCACTGTCATAAAGAAAGGATAAAAGATGATTAAATTTGGCACAGGTGGCTGGAGAGCCATCATTGGTGAAGATTTCACGAAAGCAAACATTCAGTTGTTTGCAAAGGCAATGGCAAACAAAATGAAAGCCGAAAACAACGAAAAAAAAGGAATTGTTATCGGATACGACCGTAGATTTTTATCAAAAGAAACTGTAAAATGGATTTGCGAAGTATTGGCTGCTGAAAATATCCATAGCTATTTTGTTTGCAGAAGTGTTCCCACACCTTTGATTATGAATTACGTAGAAAAGCACGCTTTCCCTTACGGTCTGATGGTCACTGCAAGCCACAATCCTTCTCTTTATAACGGTATCAAGGTTTTTACGGCAGGTGGCAGAGACGCTGATGAAAATCAAACAAAAGATATTGAGCGCTGTATTGAGATCGTTGAAAATTCAGGCGGAGTACAAACCACTATCCCCTATGAAAAAGCTCTGGAAATGGGGCTTGTAACCGAGTTCTATCCCATGAACGAGTACATCGACGATATCATTTCAAAAATCGACACGCAAAAAATTCGCGATGCACAGCTCAGAATCGTTCTCGATCCAATGTACGGTGTCAGTGCAACCGCATTAAACACAATTCTGACAACTTCCCGTTGTAATCTTGACATTATCCACGAAGAACACGACACACTTTTCGGCGGAAAAATGCCTGCCCCCTCAGCTGATCGTTTGAATATGCTGAAAACCTGTGTGATAGACGGTGGATTTGATATCGGACTTGCAACCGACGGCGATGCAGACCGACTGGGTGTCATTGATGACAAGGGAAATTACTTGCACCCCAACGACATTCTCGTTCTGCTGTATTACTATCTATTAAAATACAAAGGTTGGGTTGGTCCTTGTGTGAGAAATCTCGCAACCACCCACAGACTTGATTATATTGCGGAAAAATTCGGTCAAACGTGCTATGAGGTTCCCGTTGGCTTTAAGCACATTTCCTCAAAAATGGCTGAAACCAATGCCGTAATTGGCGGAGAATCTTCAGGCGGTCTGACGGTAACGGGTCATATTAAAGGAAAAGACGGTGTATATGCCGCTTCCCTTTTGGTTGAAATGGTTGCAGTAACCGGTATGAAATTATCGGAACTGATGGCAAAGATTCACGAAGAATTCGGAAATCCTTACATGGAAGAAATTTCCTTCGGCTTCTCTCAAGAGAAAAAAGAAGCCTTGATGAAGCGTCTCTTTGTTGATAAAGAGATCCCGAATATTTCACCTTTTATCATTGAAAAAGTATCTTATTTAGACGGATGCAAATTGTTTTTCCAAGGAGGCGGCTGGGCAATCATTCGGTTCTCGGGAACCGAGCCTATTTTACGCGTATTTTGTGAAATGGAGACGAAAAAAGATACCGAGGTCATTTGTGACTGTATTAAAACCCATTTTGATCTTTGATGAGCGCATCAATAACGGCGTGTTGGCGGACATTGAAACTGTCCGCCAGCATTTTTTATAAATAAAAGTTTTTTCAAAAAAACAATTAATTTTTTTGTAAATTACTCTTGCAAAATTTGAAATTTTGGTTTATAATCATTGTCGTTGATTTAAGAACACCTGTCCGAGAGGAGAAAACACAGAATGAACATTGTTTGTTTGGACTTAGAGGGAGTATTAGTTCCCGAAATTTGGATTGAATTTGCAAAAGAATCAGGCATTCCTGAGTTAAAGAAAACAACCCGCGACGAACCTGACTATGATAAATTGATGAAATATAGAATTGAAATTCTTAAAGAACACGGTTTGGGTTTAAAAGAGATTCAAGAAACCATTGAGAAAATCAATCCCCTGCAAGGTGCAAAAGAATTTTTGGATCAATTGAGAGCCTGTGCACAAGTTATTATTATCAGCGATACTTTCACACAGTTTGCAACCCCTTTAATGAAAAAACTCGGTTTTCCAACCATTTTTTGTAATGAACTGATTGTAGCGGAAGACGGCATGATTACCGATTATAGATTACGCGTAACAAAAAGCAAATACGCCACGGTAAAAGCACTCCAATCGATCGGATTTGATACCATTGCTGCGGGTGATAGCTACAATGATTTGGGAATGCTCCTTGAAAGTAAAAAAGGAATTTTGTTCCGGAGTACCGAAAAAATTAAAAATGAATACCCAAACCTCCCCGCTTTCGATGAATATCATGATTTGTTCGAAGCAATTACAGAGGCTTTATAAAGAAAAAACGCCTGAATATTTCAGCCGTTTTTTCTAATATTATTCGCATATTTTTGAAGTTCATATAACTTTTCTGAAGACATCGCCTTTTTCTCTTGAAAAGGATTTTTAATGCCGAGCTTCTCGTATTTGAAGAATCCCATAGTATGAAAAGGCAAAAGTTCATAAAACTTTACGCACGAAAACCCATCCAAAATTTCCACATAAGATTTTATGTGCTCGAGCGTATCATTCACCTCGGGAATCACGACAGTACGGGCAATTGTCTTGGTTCCAAGCGTCTCTAAGGCACCAAAAAAGTCTAGCGTTTTTTGAATTCCTTGCCCCGTATGTGCGCGATAAGAAGGATCATCCCAAAATTTCAAATCCAATAAAACGCTTTGGGCATTTTTCATCAAGAACAAAACGTCTTCCGTCAATTGCACTTGACCGGAGGTATCCAAGACAAAGTGAATATTTTCCATTTTCAAAATGTCAACTACATCTCGGAGAAATGCCGCCTGTAAAAGCGGTTCGCCCCCTGAAAAGGTTACGCCGCCGTTTTCGCCGAAATATGGGCGGAAGCGCAAAATTTTCTTAACCAGCGTTTGAGCTGAATACGAAGTTCCTTGCATCTGCCAAGTATCGGGATTATGACAAAAGGAACAGCGAAGCGGGCATCCTGCCATAAAAATCGTACAACGAAGCCCTTCGCCGTCAACTGCAGACAAGCTTTCAATGGAATGAACGATCCCTTCCATTTCACTTACATTTTTTCGTGGAAGGTACGGGAAATTACTTCAAGTTGTTTGTCCTTGGAAAGCTTATTGAAGTTTACCGCGTAACCGCTTACACGAATCGTTAAGGACGGATAAAGCGAGGGGTTTTCCATCGCGTCAATCAATTTTTGACGATTAAGCACATTGACATTCAAGTGATGAGCAGACTGAACGAAATATCCGTCGAGAATTTGCACCAAATTTGAAATTCTTGAAGCATCATCGGCGCCGAGAGTTTCGGGAGTAATCGAGAAAGTATTGGAAATACCGTCCATACAGCAATCGTAACAAATCTTGGCAACAGAATTCAAAGAAGACAAAGCTCCTTCAATATCTCTGCCGTGCATGGGATTTGCGCCGGGAGCAAAGGGTTCGCCTTTCTTTCTGCCATCGGGAGTAGCACCTGTTTTTGCACCATACACCACGTTGGAAGTAATGGTTAAAATAGACAACGTATGTTTTGCTCCGCGATAACAAGGCGTTTTACAAAGTTCATCATAAAAGAATTGAGCAATAAAAGCGGCAATCTCATCAACACGGTCGTCATCGTTGCCGTACTTCGGAAACTCTCCTTCAACCTTAAAGTCGACAATCAGACCGCGTTCATCCTTAACAGGAGTTACACGACCGTATTTAATAGCACTAAGGCTATCCGCAAGAACGGAAAAACCACTAATACCGAAAGCCATCAAGCGCTCAGGCTCAACGTCGTGGAAAGACATCATCAGTCTCTCGTAGGCATAACGATCATGCATATAATGAATTACGTTCATAGTATTCACATACAATTTTGCCATCCATGAAGCATAATTTTTAAAGGCTTCCAAAACCTTATCATAGTCAAGCACTTCTTCGGCAAAAACTTCACCCTCGGGAGCGATCTGTTCGCCGTGAATCTCGTCTTTTCCTCCGTTGAGCGCCATCAAAAGGACTTTCGCAAGATTGCATCTTGCGCCAAAGAACTGCATCTGCTTTCCTGTTTTCATTGCAGAAACGCAGCAAGCAATAGAATAATCATCGCCAAAAGTCCGGCTCATCAAATCATCGTTTTCGTACTGAATAGAATCCGTATCAATCGAAACCTGAGCGCAAAAACGTTTGAAAGATTCGGGAAGCTTCTGAGACCAAAGAATCGTAATGTTCGGTTCTGCACTCGGGCCGAGATTGTACAAGGTCTGCAAGAAGCGGTAACAAGTTTTGCTGACCAGCGGTCTTCCATCCTCGGAAACACCGGCAAGAGAAAGCGTAACCCAAACGGGATCCCCGGCAAAAAGCACGTTGTATTCAGGAGTACGAAGATGGCGGACAAGACGCATTTTCAATACGAGATCGTCAATCAGTTCCTGCGCTTCTTCTTCAGTCAGAGTTCCCTCTTTCAAATCACGCTCAATGTAAATATCCAAGAACTCCGAAATACGACCGATACTGTTTGCAGCACCGTTCTGCTCTTTGATTGCACCGAGATAACCAAAATAAAGCCACTGAATTGCTTCTCGAGCATTCATTGCGGGTCGACTGATATCATATCCGTAAGCGGCAGCCATAGTAATAAGCTGACCCATAAAATCAAGCTGCTTTTGAATATCTTCCAAGAGATGGATCGTCTCGGAAGTCATTTCGCGCTCTCCGATACGCTTTTTATCTTCTCGTCTCTTTTCAATGAGATAATCCATACCGTAGAGCGCAATTCTGCGGTAGTCTCCGATGATACGTCCTCTGCCGTAAGCATCGGGAAGACCTGTCAAAACGCCGGCATGGCGTGCCTTTTTCATCGTATCGGTATATACGCTGAATACACCGGTATTGTGAGTGGTTCTGTAGCGGAACTGATTTTGAATATTCTCGCCGATCTCATAGCCATAAGCATTGCATGCCTGCACTGCATTGCGGTAACCTGCGAACGGGTTAACGGCGCGTTTCAAAGGTTCGTCCGTCTGCAGACCGACGATCAAATCATCCTCTTTCAAAACATATCCGGGTTCAAAGGACAGCAAAGAAGATACTCTCTGCGTATCAATATCCAAAACGCCACCCTTTTCATTTTCTAAAATCAAAAGGCGTTCAACTTCAGCAAGCACACGCTTCGTGCGTGCAGTAGGACCTTGCAAAAATGCGCTGTCCCCGATGTACAAAGAAAAATTCTTCTGAATAAAATCACGAAGATTAATTTCTTCTTGCCATTTACCACCTTGAAATTCTCTCCAAAAATCCATAAAACCTCCAAAATAAACAAAAAGACACCCTTTTCCATAAAGGCTGCCCAGACGGTCGGCTATTTAGGTCCTTGTTCCACTATAGTTACCTATATACTCCGTCAGTAGCAAGGACAATGTTATTATACATAACTTTGAACACGTTGTCAATGAGCTTAAGGATTTTCTATTGCAAAAGTCAAAAAATTATGTTATACTCTCTCCATTAGTAAATTTGAGAGGAAACTTCGTTCATGATTTGCAATTCTATTTTGGACGCAATGGGAAATACACCCATTATCCGACTTCGTCACCTTGCCCCCAAAAACGGTGCTGAAATTTTAGTTAAATTCGAGGGGTTAAACGTTGGCGGTTCCATAAAAACAAGAACCGCTTACAATATGATCAAAAGTGCTGAAGAACAGGGCTTAATTTCTTCTGATAGCATCATTGTAGAACCCACCAGCGGCAATCAAGGCATTGGTCTTGCTTTGGTTGGTGCCGTTCGAGGATATAAAACGAAAATAATTATGCCCGATTCCGTCAGCATTGAACGCAGAAAATTGGTAGAACACTACGGCGCTGAAGTAATCCTGGTCCATGATGCGGGAAACATCGGTCTTTGCATTGAAGAATGCGTCAATCTGGCGCTTAAGATGAAAGCGGAAGATCCCAAAGTATTTGTCCCCCAACAATTTGAAAATCCTGCTAACCCTGCAATCCAAAGAGAACAGACTGCAAAAGAAATATTGGAACAGGTAAATGCACCGATTCACGGCTTTTGCTCCGGCATCGGTACCGGCGGCACCATCACCGGCATCGGCGAAGTATTGAAAGCAAATAATCCCGAAATGACCGTTTGGGCAGTTGAACCCGAGAACGCTGCGATCCTTTCCGGCGGTTCAATCGGAACCCACGTACAAATGGGAATCGGAGACGGTGTTATTCCCGAAATTTTAAATCAAAGCATCATTGACGACGTCTGCATTATCAAAGACGAGGAAGCTCTTCAGGTTTCCAAAGATCTTGCAAAATACGAAGGAATTATGTGCGGAATCTCCAGTGGAACAAACGTTGCGGCAGCCATTCGACTTGCTGAAAAATTGGGCAAAGGAAAAACCGTTGTTACGATTCTTCCCGATACTGCCGAACGCTATTTTTCCACGCCCCTGTTTGACTGATACAAAGTCCCAACACCTCAAAAGACATATATTATATATTTTATTATATATTTATTGCATAAATATCGAAATTCACTTGACAAAAAGCGCAGTTTTGTGATAAAATAACTTAAAATAATATTTGGCAAAATCGTCGAAAGGCGATGACGCAAAGCAAAGAGGCTAAGGTTTTCAACTATGCCAGTCCAGCTGCAATAATACAAGGTCTGCATAAGACTTTTTATTGTTGCAGTTTTTTATTTATAAAACATGTAAAAATCGACCTTTTCAAGATAAAAACCAACACTTTTCATAGGATGGAGGGGCTTTCGGATGGCAAAAGATAATAGAATTAAGTACAACCTGTTATCCGGTGTTTTGTACCAAGTTGTTCTGATTGTCATAAGCTTTCTTCTTCCGAGACTTTATCTTGAAAACTTCGGCTCCGAAGTAAACGGGATTCTCTCCACGATCAAACAGATTTTCGTATATATGCTTTTGCTGGAATCCGGTGTGGGTCTTGCAACGACACAAGCCCTTTACAAGCCGGTCGCCGAAAAAAACTACGACAAAATAAACTCCGTTATTTCCGCAACGCATAATTTTTATGTAAAAATCGGATTTGTTTATATGGGCATCGTACTTTTGTTGGCATTTGCTTACGAGTTCATTGTACCGACAACCGTTCAGCCCGGAATTATTTTTGGTGTAATAATTCTTACAGCCCTGCCCACCCTGTTCAATTTTTTCGTTCAGGCCAAGTACAGAATCCTGCTGGAAGTTGACGGAAGAAAATATATAATCACAAACTCAGAAACAATTTTGCAGTTGGTTTCAAACGTTGCAAAAATTCTGGTTATTCTTCTTACAAACGATCTCATATTGATGCAGTTGTCGTATTGTTTGTTATGTCTTCTTCAGCTTCTCTACACCTGCCTTTATGCAAAGCACAAATATAAATGGCTGAGTGTCAAATCCAACCCTGACTTCGAATCAATTTCACAAAGAAAATCTGTATTGGTTCATCAGGTTTCGGGAATGGTTTTCAACAACACCGACGTTTTATTGCTATCGTTTCTGTGCGATTTTAAAGTTGTAAGTGTCTACACAATCTATAACATCTTCTTTTCACAAGTGCAATCTTTTATTACAAGCATTACCTCCGGTTTCAGTTTTGCGCTCGGACAAATGTTCCACACGGACAAAGAAAAGTTCTTAAAAGTATACAGCGTATACGAGACACTTTACATTATGGGTACTTTTGTTGTCTACACGCTTATGGCAATATTTTTGTTACCGTTGATCCAAATCTACACAAAGGGAATAAACGATACCAACTACACAAACGGACTTTTGATTTTTCTTTTTGTTATTATGAATCTCTTAGCAAACGGAAAACTTCCGTCAAACCAAGTTCTTGAATTTGCAGGAAGATTCAAGGAAACGAGATCCCATGCAATTTGGGAAATGGTAATCAACATCGTAGTGTCAATCGTTTCTATTCTTGTCTGGGGCATTTGCGGTGCCATTATCGGAACAATCGCCGCTCTGCTCTACAGAAGCGTTGTGATGATTTATTTTTCAAACAAAAAAATACTTGAACGAGGCGCGTTACACACTTATAAACGCTGGATTGCAAACGGCGCGATTTTCGCCTTGTTGATGGTGATTTTTTTCGTCGACAGTTTCAGCGGCGTACCCTTTTTCAAATTGCTTCTGAAAGGGATGTTGCATACACTTTGGATCGTCCCCTCGTATATTGCAATCAATTATTTGTTCTTCAACGAAGATTTCAAAAATTTCATTGAAATGTGGAGGAATAAAGCATGAGTATTCCAAAAGTAATTCACTATTGTTGGTTTGGCAAAGGTGAAATGCCGAATTTTACAAAAAAATGCATAAAGAGTTGGGAAAAATTTTGCCCCGACTATAAAATCATCTGCCACACCGAAGATAACTTTGACGTTAATCAAAATCGGTATATGCGCGAAGCGTATGAAGCAAAAAAGTGGGCGTTTGTCAGCGATTTTGCAAGACTTAAAATCATTTTTGATCACGGCGGACTGTATTTTGATACCGACGTGGAGCTGCTGAAACCAATTGATGAATTGCTGAATGAAAAAGCATTCATGGGCTTTGATGAAAACGGGGTAGTCTCAACAGGTCTAGGATTCGGTGCAGAAAAAGGAAATAAAGTCTTCGAAGAAATCTTAAAAGACTACGATGATATTTCTTTCTTTTTGCCCGACGGAAGTTTTGACCTCACTCCCTGCCCTTACAGAAACACCGAAGTTTTGAAAAAACTCGGTATGGATCTGAGCATTCAAGATCAAACCTTTATGGGTGTGCGTTTCCTTCCGCAAGAATATCTGTGCCCAATGGAATATTGCACCGGCAAAAAGAACATAACACCCAACACATTCTCCATCCACCATTACAGTGCGACTTGGACCTCCGCTGCAGCAAAAAGAACGACGCGGATTAAAAGAATCATCGGTGTTAAATTATACGAAAAACTATACGGAAAATTTTTGCACAAATTCAAAGGTTTGGAGTGGTAATATGCCCGAACACATTTTTGATAAAATAAAAAAGAACATCTTGCCCCAGTGGAAAGTTTGCTTTATGACGGCGCTAGTAATCGGTCTTATTGCTCATATATATAAATTAACAAATTGGCTTCCCAATTGGGACGGGCTTGTTTTCAGATACGACGCACAAAACATGATCCCTTTAGGGCGTTGGTTTTTACCCGTAATCTGTAGTTTAAGTTCCTTTTACGATCTTCCTTTTATCAACGGATTTATAGCAATCATCTTGCACGGACTCGGCGCTGTTTGTATCTGCAAAATGTTCCATATCGAAAAAAGCGCAACAGCAGGAATGATCGGAGCTTTGGTAATAACGCTCCCAACCGTAAGTTCCGTGATGATGTATAACTACGTTGCAGACGGATATGCTTTTGCTTTTCTTCTTTCCTGTTCCGCCGCAATGCTGCTAACAAAAGAGAAGCCCAACTACCTGCTTTCAGCAATTTTCATCGCTCTGTCTGCAGGGATCTATCAAGCGTATATCACCGTTACCATCACCCTTTTGCTTTTAAATTTGATTCTCGAAACCATCGAGAGCAAAGTTGAGATCAAAAAATTACTCGGAAAAAGTTTCAAGTTTTTATTCACCGGCATATTAGGATTTCTCCTTTACTACTTGATCTTGATGCTTCTTCTGAAACTGACGGGAGCCCAACTTCTGGATTATCAAGGCATAAACAGTTCCGTATCTTTTGACAACATCAAGCTTACCGACTCGTTATATACTGCAAAAGAAACATTGATCGGCTATTTCTTTGATTTTACCAACGGAATAAGCGTATTTACCATCGCAAACTGTCTTGTTTTTGCTTTGACCTTCGCTTTATATTTATTTGACGTTATAAAAAACAAAAACGGCATTTTCAATTTTTTGTTGCTTTGCATTTATGTTCTGTTGTTGCCGATCGGCGCTTGTGCTCTCACTTTTATAAACAGCCACATTGACTACCACAATCTGATGAGAATGGGTTTTATGGCTTTTTACCTGTTACCTGTTTTGCATTATGAAAAATTGAGTTTTAAAGGCGAAAAACTCAATGCAGCAAAGTCCTGGGCAATTCTCGGCATCGCCGTTTTGCTCATCTCTACACAAATCGTCATTGCAAACGTCAGTTACCATAAGTTAACCATGGCGTATGAAAAATCTTACGGAACTTTAATCAGAATTGCCGACCGAATTGAACAAACAGACGGCGCTGACTCCTGCGAAAAGATCCTGGTAATGGGCGAATTAGCAAACAGCAAAGCGTACAGCGCGATTTTGCCGCCCGATATGACCGGAACAACAGACGGCCATATTATAAGAGCAGATGATGAAACAGTCAGTCAAAGCGTTTTATGCAGTGCAATAAATGATTATTGTGATAAGAATTACAAGTTCCTGGCCGGAATCGAAAAAACCGAGTTAATGAAAAAAATCAACCGGAATGATTTAGGAAACTGGCCTGAAAATAATTCAATTTTCGTAATTGACGATGTAATCGTAATAAAACTCAGTGATTAAAGAGGTAAATCCCATGATCTATTTTTGTGCCGACGACTACGGTTTGTCAGCATATAGCAACAAGCACATAGAAGATTGCTTTCAAAAAGGCATTTTAAACAAAATAAGCGTTATGCCAAACGGCCAAGCGCCTGATTTGAAAAAACACTTGGACAATAATAAAGTGCATTTTTCTTTACACCTAAACCTGGTAGAAGGACGGCCTCTTTCCTCACAAGAAGACGTGCCTTTATTGGTATCCAAAGATGGCAATTTCAATTACTCATTCATTGGATTGTTTTTTCACTCGCTCTCGCCTAAGAGAAAAGAATTGGAAAATCAAATTTACAGAGAGTTGAAAGCCCAAATTCAATTTTGGAAAAACACAATTGGCGAAAACACACCTATTTCCATCGACAGTCATCAACACACACATATGATTCCCTTGATTTTCAAAACATTGATGCGTGTAATTAACGATGAAAACCTAATTGTTTCCGCAATGCGAATTCCCGCAGAGCCTCTTTCGCCCTATATCCTGACCCCCTCGCTGTATTTCAAGTACCGACCGGTATCTTTGATCAAACAATGGCTTTTAAAAATTCTTGCTTTGGTCAATCGGAAAGAACTGAAAAAATCAAAGATTCCTTCAGCTTACTTTATGGGAATTTTATTCTCGGGAAATATGAATGAAATCGTTATCAAAAAAATTCTCCCCAAATACTTAAAGCTCGCAGAGAAAAATAACAAAAACATTGAGATCGGATTTCATCCGGGATATATCAGCAACAAAGAGGAATTATTCCAAGGATGCAGAGACGGTTTTAAGGATTTTTACTTATCTCCTTTGAGAAAAGTCGAATACGATACGCTTATGAATTTGAATTTTTAAATTAGACGGAAAGAAGGATATAAAATATGCCTTACCTTGAACCTGAAAAAGTTGACGAAAAAACAAGAGCTAAACTCGAGGCTTTACTTGAAAAATCATATTTGGGATATTGGAGAAAAAAGCGTTTCTTCGATATATTTTTCGTAAGTTTGTTTTTGCTTTTCTTTCTCCCTCTCATGGTGATCATAGCAATTGTTATATGCATTGACGACCCCAGCGCAGGTCCATTCTTTAAGCAAAAAAGAATCGGCCGACACGGAAAAGAATTTTATATGTACAAATTTCGCACAATGCGTCCCAATGCTGAAGAACTCCTGGAGCAATTAAAAGAACAAAACGAGATGGAAGGTCCCGTTTTTAAAATCAAAAACGACCCGAGAATAACGAGAGTCGGTAAAATTTTAAGAAAGCTCTCGCTTGATGAGTTGATGCAGTTCTTCAACGTTTTAAAGGGTGATATGTCTTTGGTCGGTCCCAGACCCCCTCTCCCCGGCGAAGTTGAATACTATACCGATTACCAAAAGCTTAGACTCCACGTAACTCCCGGTGTTACTTGCACTTGGCAAATCAGTAAAAACAGAAACGATATTCCCTTTGATCAATGGGTTGAAATGGACCTTGACTACATACAAAACAGAACGTTTTTGGGTGATCTTATGATCATCATCAAAACGCCTATCGTTATGCTCAGTGCAACCGGTAGATAAGAACGGAGATACAAATGAAAGTTGCAATGCTCGGACACAAAGTCGTGCCGTCAAGACGAGGTGGTATCGAATTGGTACTTACTTCTTTGTGCCCTCTACTCGTTGAAAAAGGCGTTGACGTTACCTGCTACAATCGTTCATCCGACAAAGTTGAAAACGAATACGTTGGCACGGTTGAAAACAAGCGTTATCAAAACGTCCGTCTAAAAAAAGTTTGGACAATTAACGCCAGAGGATTGTCGGCTATGATCGCTTCCTTTACGGCAGCAATTGCCGCAACCTTTTCTCGATATGATATTATTCATTTTCATGCTGAGGGGCCGTGCGCTGCCATGTGGATTCCTAAAATGTTCGGAAAACGCTGTGTGGCAACGGTACACGGGCTTGATTGGCAAAGAGAAAAATGGGGCAAAGGATTTGCTTCCAAATACATAAAATTTGGCGAACGCGTAATGGCAAAATGCGCCGACGAAATTATCGTACTAAGTGAAAGTGCGCAGCAATATTTTAAAGAAACCTATAATCGGCAAACGGTTCTGATTCACAACGGAATCTCGAAGCCTGATAAAAAAGATGCCGACCAAATCACAAAATTGTACGGACTTTCCAAAGACGGTTATATTTGCATCGTATCAAGACTTACCGCAGAAAAAGGCGTTCACTATCTGATTGATGCATACAACAGCATAAAAACAGATAAAAAGCTTGTAATTGCAGGCGACACCAGCGACACAAATGATTACGTCAAAATGCTGAAGGAAAAAGCTGCATCCAATCCAAACATTCTTTTCACAGGATTCATTTCAGGAGACGTTTTATCCGAAATGTACAGCAATGCATATATTGTCACCATTCCCTCGGATATCGAAGGAATGTCGCTGAGTCTGTTGGAGGGACTTGCATACGGCAACGCTGTTTTGTGTTCGGATATCCCCGAAAACACCTTGGTAACAGAAGAGAAAGCAATTCACTTCAAAAAAGGCAACGTGACAGATCTTGCAGAAAAGCTTCAAACCATGTGTGACAACGAAGACCTCGTTTCTGATCTGAAAAAAAGCGCCGGAGAATATATTCTGAACAAATACAACTGGAATGACGTTGCAACCAACACATACAACCTATATAAAAAAGTTTTAAACAGTAAGGAAAGGTAACTCCCGCTATGAAAGAACAAAAGCAACCAACCAAAGCCAAGAAACACGCGCGTGTTTTCATTCTGTTTTTGGTAAGTATCATTTTCGTTTCAATCGCAGCATCTGTTGCAATCATCGGCTTTAATTACATCGAAAATCAAAATTTCAAGGAATCATTTCATAGCGTAAGCAGCCTCAAGGTAAACAACAAGATCAGAATCATTCAAATTTCCGACCTGCACAATTGTTCCTTTGGAAAAAACAACAGCAAATTGATCAACAGAGTCAAAAAGCTCAAACCCGATTTGATCTTATTTACAGGAGATATTCTCGACTCCAAGGCCACATCTGATAAGAGCGTTATTGAATTATGCGAAACACTCGCTGAAGTTGCCCCCTCCTATTACATTTATGGCAACAACGAAGTGGAACGATTCTACGACGTCCCGCTAAATCAAAAAGAGCTTGATAAAAAGTTCGGTTTTGATGATAAAAATCGTGATCCGGAAAAACTTGCGGAAATAACGGATGAGTTTACAGCAAAGCTTGAAGCAAGCGGCGTAAAAGTACTCAAAAACGAGCACGATACATTGACAATCGGAACAACCAACGTCGACGTTTACGGTGTTCTTAACTCCAACCCCTCATCTTTCTGGTCCTATTCCGGCGAGAAATTTAACAACTATCTGTACAATAACACAAACCACTTGAAAATTACCGCAATTCACGAGCCCGTGCTACTGGAAGAATTTACTCCCGAAACTTGGGGCGATTTGGTCCTGGCGGGACATAACCACGGCGGTCTCGTGAAAATCCCCATGATCGGTCCGTTATACACACACGACGGCGGACTGTTACCCAACAGAAACGGCCACTATACCGTGGGTAGATACGAGGTTCAAGGAAGACCCCTCATCGTCAGCGCAGGTTTGGAAAACACCAACCTCTTTAGACTCAACAATCCCCCCGAAATCACGATTGTTGACATCAATAAATTTTAAAATCGAAAAGGAGCGTACAGCAAATGATTTCTTCGCTTTTGCAAAAGATTCCACTTGCGGTTATAGGACTTATCTTTCTCATAGCAATTTTAACAATTTACATTCGCTCAAAGAACGTTACAAAAAGTGAGTTCTACAAAATATTCAAAGGTGCTCGCCTAATCAGCGTATGGACAGTATTTTTTGTAATTGCCATAACCGGTATCTTTAGCGTATTTAACCATATAATGACAAAGCAAAACGTTACCGCAATTATTGCTCTGAACTATTCAGAAGCCTCTGCGGCACAAAACTCCAACGGAACACGCTTCAATATGTCCGAAATTCTCTGTGACGAAGTAATCGACAGAGCAATTGAAAAAGGTGCTTTTGAAAAAGTAACCGCAAAGCAATTGAAAGAATGTTTAAGCGTACATCCCTACGTGCAAGGTGATGCAAGTGATAAATCAAAATATCACATTTCCACAGAATTCATAATTGAATATCACGCATCGAAGCATACGGATCATCTGGATGCAGAAAACGTAATTGCAGTAATAAGCACCGCGTACAAAGAATACTACATTGAGAAATACACGGATAATTTCCGACCTGCCAACGAAAGAGAAAAGCCCGATTATTCCACAATGGAATATATGGACATTGTAGCCTATTTAAACAAAGAAACAACCTCCGTTTTGAATTACCTTTACGGATTGGAAGCCAAAGCGCCCAGTTTCGTTTCCAAAAACAATACGTCTTTCCAAGCAATAGCAAGTAAGGTTTATCAGTTCAAAGAAACCCAGATTGAAGGAAACTTGAAATCATTGATCCTGCAACACGGAATCTCCAGAAACCAGGAAGATTACATTGATCGTCTTTCTTATCAAAACACAAACACAGATTTTGACAAACAGAGAAACAGTGTTTCCTACAACCTGTGCACGCAAGCTGTCGAAATGTACGCTGAAGAAATGACCAGAATCGTGCTTGTTCCCACTTGGGACAACACCGGTAAATATTATATGGGTCGAACCAAAGTAGGCATCGACGAGTTATCCGTAATGGCTACTACCTTCAGTCAAAACGTCGCTTCCAACGAAAAAGAGATTATGGATAACGAGCTTATTATCCAAAAGATGCAATCCCAGTTATCCACCGCAGAAGCGAATGCAAAGGCAGACGAATTGATTGCCGTCATTGATGAAAGCATCGACAGCTTCACAACGCAAGCGATCGAAGCCAGCAGAGAATATTTCAACTTCAGAATGAATCAGTGCGTGGCTGTCAACCTTTACGGCAACTCGCTGCTTGACGAATTAAAAACCATTGCTGTTTTCGCAATTTTAGCTTATATTTCCACTACGTTATTCGCAATTTCAAAAAAATTCCCGAAAGCGTAAACACGAAACATCCAGGAGAGAAATAATGAAAGATTTTCAAATCATGCGATATTTAAAAAAGATTCTGCCTGTCATTTTGGTTGTTTGTGTTTTGTCTACTTGTGCAATAAATATCAAATTGAAAAAATCAAATACATTTGTTGCATCGGAAGTAATTCATTACAATGACGCTGCCGCAGAAGAAGGTCTCACTCCAACCGGTTCCAAACTTGACGTAAGTGAAATCAAATCCTCTGCAGTAATTTCCAAAGTCGTCGACAGAATGGGGCTTACGGGTCTCTACTCGGTAGATAATCTGATTTCCCGAATTATGATTATCCCGATCCCCGATGAAGATAAGCTTGCTCAAAAAGAAGCAAAACTTGAAGAAGGCGAAGAATACGTTTACGAACCGAGCACTTTTATCGTTACCTTTTCAGCTACCGATAGCGAAGGAGAGGATTTTGCAAGAACGATCCTTGATGAAACCCTCGATGTTTATTTTGCTGAATACAGCCAAAAATACGTAAACGTTGCTCCTGCAAAAAACGTTTTGGAAAACATCGAGCAGGAAAACTACGACTATATTGAAATGGCAGAAATCATTGATACAAACGTTGACGAAACCTTATCGACTCTGTATCAAAGAATTCAGCAAAGCCCTTATTACAGATCAACGCAGACCGGCATTTCCTTCGACGATTTAGCCGAAGAATTCTCCTACATCAGACAAGTTAAACTCTCTGAACTTTTTTCAAAAATCTATAAGTATCAGATAACCAAAAACAAAACAATTTTAATTTCGGATTATCAAACCAGAATTGATAACAACAATATTTCAAACGAAAAGGAAGAACATATTGTTGCTGACACCCTTGACGTTATTGATGCTTACGTTGAAAAAATGAGAGAATCGGGAAATACGAACATTACCTACGAGTATATTCTCGATACCGTTCACGAGCGAAATTTAACGGAAACATACGCACTTGGCGATCAGACCGTCACTTACGACGAACTGATTTACGGTTGGAGAGATCACAGCGAAACCAAGGAACACTCCATCATTGATTCCGCGTATTGCCGCTACGTTATCGACACCTTTGAAAAATGCTCGGGAGAATGCGGCGGTCAGTGCATCACTTCCCCGATGACCTGCTCTGAATTCCGCAACAATAACTATGAGGAAATTCGCAAGGAAATTGATCGTGCGATTAACGAGCTCATTTCAGATTTGAACGAGCTGTACAATAAAACGACCAAAACCAATGAGGAATACAACGAATTTCTCGGAGCAAGTTATATTTCCATTTTGTCCTCTGCATCGGTCAAGTCAAGCATCAACGTAACGCTTTACACCGTGATCGCATTCGTCTTTCTGATCATTCTTTGCTGCGGCGGCGCAATCGTTGTGGGAAGAGTCGGAGATATTGTTCACTTCGTTTTCTACACCGACC
The DNA here is from genome assembly GCA_045657125.1 of Eubacteriales bacterium. Lineage (GTDB taxonomy): Bacteria > Bacillota > Clostridia > Oscillospirales > SIG627 > RGIG5579. The sequence goes on along the minus strand of JAZOSM010000022.1, from coordinate 12,562 downwards.
ACCTCACCGATTTGAACAACCGAGCATATTTTGATAAATATCTGAAATCAATGGATAAAAAACTTTTGGATGATTGCACCGTCTATTGTATGGTTGATATTGCAAATCTCGTTGAAATCAATGCAAAACATGAGCGTCAGACAGGCGATGCCATTATCAAAATGTTCACCCAATACCTGAAGGAATCCTTCGGTAAAACAAATGCAAAATTCGTCTATAACGGAAATGGCAGTTTCATCGTTTTGGCTCAAGATGCAGATTACATCACGATCGAAGACGTTTTGCACTTGTTCAGATTAAGACTGGATGAACGTGATGATTATAAGGATGTTTTGATCCAATACAAGATCGGTATTGCAGAAACGTTCAAAGAAAGCCAGACCGCAAGAAAGCTTCTTTCTGAAGCAATCAAGAACAAAAAAGAATTTACTTCTTATCCCCAAAAGAAGGAATCTACTGTAAAATAAACGGCAAAGGAGGGCAAAAAGCGTGGAAAATAAATTTTTTCCTACCGTAGGTAAGTGTTACTTTATGTTAATCGCAGTAATGATGTATTATTTCCTGAACGAAGCACTGGATCTCGGATTATACATTACCTACCGTCACGCTTTCGCCCTCGTTTTGCTCATCTCTGCCTTTTTCGCCTTTTTATGCAAACCCAACGTTGCAAGAGTAGCCGCGTCTGTTAAAGGGACTTTGGTATATTGCTTTCCTTGGATCGTGACTACGCTGATTTCTCTGTATATTTGGTTTGTGGGACAGGTGGATACGGCTGTTATTTCCAGAGGACTATCCAGTTATTTTGTATATACAAACGTATTTTCCTTTACGTTTGTTGCAATTGCATTTTTATATATATTCGGCGAAAAAGGCATTTGGTATAACCTGATTGCTATTTTGACTTCGAATATACTGACGATTATAACGATTATCATTGAGCACGGCTTTGGAGCATTTTTTTCAGAGCTTACTACCCTGATTCTGACCTTTGCAGGAGAAACGGGCGAAATCATCGTTCAGGCGGAGGTACACGAACTTGCGTTTTGCCTTGGAGCTTATATGATATATATGCTCTTGAAGCCGAAAAAAAATATTCCGTTTTTCATCCTCCTGGGTCTGTCGGTATTTTGTTTTATAGCAGCCTTTAAGCGAATTGCATTTCTTGCCATTGCAATGGCATTGATCGTCGGTTGGCTGTTAAAGTTGATCGCTAAAATCAAGAAAAAAACCGCTATGAATATTGCCGTCTTTATTACGGTGATGGTCATAATCCTGATGATTCTGTACGTTGTCCTGATCAAACTCGACGTATTTACGATGCTTGAAAAAGCAGGTATCGAAACCAGCGGACGTGATATGGTTTACACCGCCGTTGATAAATTCTATGAAATTTCTCCTGAATTTTTGGGCAACGGTGTTGGATTCCTAACGTATGAATTGAATACAAATATGAGCATTGGTGTTGCATACGTTCATAACGGATTTTTGCAAAACTATATCGACCTTGGTTTTTGGGGATATATTTTATGGTTGGTTTCCATAACCCTTGTCCGTGTATGCTATTTCGGCAGAAAAGGCGATGCGGAAAACGGCATTATCACCTTGGCACTTACCCTATATCTTGTTATCGTTTCATCAACCGACAACACGCTTGACTATCCCCTTCTGATTACGGTGCTCGCCATCATAATGATCGGAAACGGATACGGTGAAAAGGTACGTGCTGCAGAAACGAAACTGTTTGGAACCATTTCAGACGTCAATAAAGAAGCAAAGGGTGCGGCGATTTTATGAAAATTTTGATGGTAAATAAATTTCTTTACCCAAGGGGCGGCTCTGAAAGTTATATGCTAAAGCTTTCGGATGAACTGAAAAGGCTTGGGCATGAAGTTGAATTCTTCGGTATGTACGACGAGCAAAATACCGTCGGCAATTCCCTCAATCTTTATACCGGCAATATGGATTTCCATTCCAAGAGCATATCAAGATTTCTCTACCCTTTTAAAATCGTTTATTCCGGCGAAGCGTATAAGAAAATCGGAAAGGTGCTGAACGAGTTTCAGCCTGATGTGGTTCATATGAACAACATCAATTTCCAGCTTACCCCTTCCATTATCTACGCCGTGAAAAAGAGAAACATCCCCTTGGTACAAACCGTTCACGACTATCAAATGATTTGTCCTAACCACCTTTTATACAGTTTTGGGGAAGCAAAGCCCTGCGACCGATGTGTCAAGGGTTCAAAATGGAATTGTTTCAAGCACAATTGCATTCACGATTCCAAAATCAAAAGCCTTTTGGGTGTAATCGAAGCAAAGTTTTATTCCTTTTTAAAGACATACAAAAAGGTTGACCTTTTTATCTGCCCCAGCAAATTTTTGGAAAGCAAATTATTGGGTGCATCCCCGATTTATTCGGGTAAAACCTTTACCATACATAATTTTATTGAAAAAAGCACAGTTTTTACAAAAGCAGAAAGCACGCCCCCTTATGTAGCCTTCGTAGGAAGACTTTCTAAGGAAAAAGGCGTGGAGCTTTTGGCAGGAACCGCTTCCCTGTTGCCCGACGTTCATTTCGTCGTAGCAGGAAATGGTCCCGACGACCAAGTTCTCAAAAACATACCAAACGTTATACTGAAAGGCTTTGTGGGCGGCAAGGACCTTACCACGCTCATGTCAAATGCGAAGCTTCTCATTGCCCCGTCGGTTTGCTATGAAAACAATCCCCTGTCAATTTTGGAAGCGCATTCTATGGGTGTTCCCGTGGTAACAATGAACTACGGCGGTATGAAAGAACTTGTAGATGACGGCTTTACCGGGGTTTTGGCAGAGGCTCCAACACCGCAAGCTTTGGCGGCAGCAGTGAAAAAATGTTTTGACGATGAAAAATTCTTTCAAAATCTCAAAGCAAATTGCGAAACGATCGGAGAAACCATACTGGACGTTACGGAATATTGCAAGATTTTGATTCAACAATACGACAACCTGTTAAACAGGAAGGACCGCAATCATGACAATACCTAAGATCAGTATTATCGTGCCTGTGTACAATACCGAAAAATATCTTTCTAACTGTGTTGAATCCATACGCAATCAAAGTTTAAAAGATATTGAAATCATTCTTGTTGACGATGGATCGAAGAAAATCTGCGCAGATTTATGCGATGAACTTGCAGAAAAAGATGCGCGAATCAAGGTCGTGCATAAAGAAAACGGCGGCGCCGGAATTGCAAGAAATGCCGGCATGGCAGTTGCAACGGGCAAATACTTAGGTTTTGTTGATTCGGATGATTTCGTTTCCCCTGCTATGTACCAAGCCCTGTACAACACGGCGGAAGAGCATAGCGCAGATCTTGTTTTATCCGGAGTTCGCAGTGTAAGTGAAAGTGCGACGTCTGAGGAAAACGGCGAAGAAAAAAATTATTTTGACAAAGTGACCCTGTTTGAAAAGGAAGACATAAAAAATCTCCTTTTGGGAGTTGTGGGTGCTCGCCCCAATGAACCCGACGACAGTCGATACGGCGTTAGCATATGGAAAAACATTTATAAAACCGCCATCGTTCGCGAAAACAATTTGGAATTTTCCTCCGAACGGAAAATTCTTTCCGAAGACACGTTTTTCAACGTCGACTTTATAAAAAATGCAAAAAAAGCAGTTGGAATTCCCGGGGCATTTTACTGTTACCGAAACAACGGAACTTCCATTTCGAAATCCTACGATAAAGATCGTTTGAATAAACTTTTGGCTTTTTTTGATGAAATTGAAAACCGTTTGTCGGGCACCGTTGAAAAAGACGAATATAAGCTCTACGTGGACCGCCTGACTCAAGGATACGTAAGAGTGCTGTGTGCACATGAAATTTTTCACGCGCAGAATGAAAAAAACAGCTTCTCCCATTTGCGTAAAAGGCTGAAAGAGATCTGCACCCAAGACAGAGTGAAAAATGCATTGAAATCATATCCGTGGTATAAATTACCCGTAAAACAAGCCGTGTTTGCTTTTGCAATGAAATATAAATTGTATTTCCTGCAAAAATTGTTGGTAATTTTAAAGGGCAGATAGGAGATTTACAATGGTTTTTTCGGTAATTGTTCCGATTTATAACGTTGAAAAATATCTAAATAAATGCATTGACAGCGTCCTTTGCCAAACCTTTTCTGACTTTGAACTGGTTTTGGTGGACGACGGCTCTCCCGACGGGTGCGGAAAAATATGCGACGACTACGCGGCAAAAGACAAGAGAGTAAAGGTCGTTCATAAAGAAAACGGCGGTCTTGTCAGCGCAAGACAAGCAGGTATCCGAGTAGCCGAGGGCGATTTCGTCTTTCATCTTGACGGAGACGATGCCATTACACCCGACGCCTTGGAAAGCGCACATAAAATCATTTCCGAAACCAATGCTGACATCGTTTCCTTTGGTCTGCGGCGCTGCGTAAACGGAAAAATCGGCGAGCCTGAACAAAATTGTGTAGCCGAGGGATTTTATAATAAGGAAGAAATGGTTGAGAAACTCTACCCGAAGCTTTTGTGCGACGAAAACATGAAGCACATCTTCTATTTCTTGTGCGGAAAAGCCATTCGCAGGGAAATTGTGACGAAGCATCAGCTGAACGTAGACCAATCCATTTCCCTTGGTGAAGATCTAAGTTGCGGAATCCCATGCTTTATGGAGTCAAAATCGGCTTATATGAGTAGCAAAGCCGTCTACCTTTACACCATTAGAGACGATTCCATGACAACCGTTTTCAAAACCGATCAAATCACAAAAATTGCCAACGTGATCAAGGGACTGCGAAAACTTGAAATAAAAATGCCGCAGGACTTCGAAGAACAGATCTCGCGGTATTCCTGCTATATGTGCTTTGCGGTTTTGGCGGCAGCGGCAGAGGGAAAACACTTCGATTCCATTGTCCCCTTGACCGAGCTGATCTCGAGCACCATAAACAAAGACGAAATTCAAAAAGCGCGTTTTGGAAAGATCACCCCCAAAAGCCGAATTGCCGTCTTTTTGATGAAAAAGCAAAAAATCAAATCAGCATTCTACTTTTTATATTTCTGCAAGTTAATCAAGAACATAAGAAAGAGTGATGAAAATGACTGAAACACCGAAAATATCCGTAATTATGAGTGTGTATAACGGCGAGGATTATCTATCGGAAGCAGTTGAGAGCGTACTGAATCAGACGTTCCGCAATTTCGAACTGATTATCATCAACGACTGTTCCACCGACAGAACCGCGGAAATTTTAAGTGGATTTGCCGCGGCGGATGAGAGAGTCAAGGTTCATACAAACGAGGTGAATCTGCGGCTTCCCTCCTCCTTGAACAAGGCGATCTCCTTTGCACGGGGCAAGTACGTAGCCCGAATGGATGCGGACGACATTTCCCTGCCCGACCGACTGGAAAAGCAGTTTCAATTTATGGAAGAAAATCCCGAGGTGGCTTTGTCCTCCTGCAGATTTATGACTCTGAAAAACGGTTTTATTTCCTCCGGCGGCTGTGGCGGAAAATGCGACGAGGAGACGATTAAAGCTCTGCTTTTGGTTACAAATCCCATCCTGCACCCCGGTATCATCGCAAAAACCGACGTGATCAAGTCCTTGGGGTACGATAAAAGCTTTACCTGTACGGAAGATATGGAGCTGTGGACGAGATTTGTTATGACAGGTCAAACAGTCCGTCTCCTGCCCGAATATCTGATGATCTACAGACTCCACGATAAGCAGATCACAGGAACGACTTTGGAAAAACAACATAAAGAAGTCGTCGCCATTCAAAAGAGATACTATTCCCATTTTCTGAAAGAAATGAATGCACAACAGGAAGATTTTTATATCCACGGTGTCTACTTCAGAGAAAAAATTGACGTTGATCAATTCTGTGCATTTTTCAGATGGCTGAAAGCGGAAAATCGCAAAACAAAATCCTTTACGAAACAGGCTTTGAACTATGCGGCGTTTGAAATTCTCGCAGAATATAAACGAAAAGGCATTCCCAAACAGAAGTTGTTGAAAGCCATGCTTTCCTTTGGAATTCCCTTCCTTGCAAAGGAGATTCCCGCACGAAAGAAGCGGGCTCGGAAAGACGGAGCAAAATGCATCGAAAGTGCAAAACGCTACGGTTTGAAAAAAACAGGCGGAACATTAGAATTCCCCGCCTTTTCAAAATGAAACAATAGGAGCATAAGATATGCAATTTTTTGAACAACCTTACGTAATCATAATCGGTTTGATTCTGTGTTCTGTCGTCCTCGCGGCATTGGGCGTATACTTTGCCGTCCGCGGTGCAAAAGCCGCCGAAAACACAGGCGTGGAAAACGACTTTGTCCGAATCAGCAAACTGGAAAACAACTATATCAAAGCAGGCAAGGCGTACGAATACAGAAGCGTTTTCTTTATCAACGTTTCTCTGGATAACTTCAAAAGTCTTCATACCGCCACCCAAACGGCAAATATATTCTCCCAAATCAAGAATATTTTGCGCGAGGTTTTCTCCGGTGATAAGGGAAGCAGCATCGCGATAAACGAAGAAAACAGTTTTGTAGTATTTACCAAATGGCCCGCCCCCGTCTCCCGCAAAAGAATCAACGACTGCCTTGAAAAGATCAATGAATGTCTTGTGGAGCATAGCGCGGTAACTACGGTGGACGTGGCAATCGGTGTGTATTTTGTCATCGGAATGCAGGTTTCCTTCGACGTGGCTATGGGTCGCGCAAAGCAGGCGTATCTGCTTGCCAAGGAGAACAATCTTCCCTGCTTTGAATGGGATGCTGCAGGCGGCAAAGCCATTGAGCAAAGAGTTAAGATCGAAAACAACATTGAAAAGGAAATTGATAATAACCGCTTCTTTTTGGAGTATCAGCCCGTTTTGGATGCAAATACCAAGAAAATCATCGGCGCAGAGGTTTTATCCCGCTTGAACTCGGAAAGCGAAGGAATTTTAACCCCCGGTAGTTTCTTGTCAGCAGTGGATTCCGTGGGAATCAACGATAAATTCGACTACTACATTTTCGAGAAAAACTGCAAGTGGATCTCCAATGACAAAGAACAAAGAGAAGCATTTCAATACACCATCAATTTTTCGCGTTCTACCTTGTGTGAAGCGCATTTTGCCGACAAAATCATCAAGATTGCAAACAAGTACGAGCTGAATCCCTCCTGTCTTGCCATTGAAATTTTGGAAGATAAAAACATCGTTGGCGCGGAAAAACAGCAAATGATCGAGAATCTTTCCAAGTTGAAAAACTTCGGAATCTCCATTTTGCTCGATGATTTCGGCAAAGGCTATACAACCTTTTCCGATCTGCAAAACCTCGATATTACCATTTTGAAAATTGATAAGCAGTTAACCCAGGATTCCGTTTCGGATACAGGCTTTATCATTTTGAAAAACATTATTCGCACCGCAAAGGATATCGGTATGAAAACCCTGTGCGAGGGTATCGAAACCGAAGAACAGGAAGAATCCGCAATTCTTGCGGGATGCGATTTGCTTCAGGGCTATTACTATTACAAACCAATGCCCGTGGCTGATTTCGAGAATCTTTTGATCGAAAACGCCAACTGATATCTTTTATAAGCAAAAAGAGAAAATGCTATAGAACACGAACGTGTTCTATAGCATTTTTTATATAATCAAGCCTCGCAAACGTCGTCGAAGAAATTATGAGTCCCACCCCTTGCCAGAAAAGAAAAGTTGTGTTAAAATGTTAAGGCTAACAAGGATAAATCCTTGTTATATATACCTCTACAAATCGTTTATATCACAACGTTTCACCACCGTCAACACCCAAAACACGAAATTGGGTGGGAAAACAAGAAATATGCTTTCAATGGGGTGGGAAAACGGGTGGGATGCTCTTTTGAGGAAGGATAAAACCGAATGATCATTTCTACCATCTACGGAATCGCTTTTCTATTTGCAATTTTCATTGCAGGCGGGTACGTTTTCTTTTTCAAGAAAAAGGAAACGCTTTTCGTTCTGCTGTTTTCTTCCATTGCCATTACCAATGCAGGATATTTTTTCGCTTCCCTTTCCGACTCTTTGCCGCTTGCTCTTGTTTTTAATACCATTTCTTACTTTGGCGCGGTATTTTTGCCCATGCTGATGCTATTGATCCTTTTGGAGTCTTTGAATAAAAAGGTGAGCAAGAAGATGACCTTGGGGATGGTGGCTTTGGCAGGTGTGATTTTTCTCATTACGGCAACGCAACTCATTCCGGGTCTCGGACTTTATTACAAAGAGGTTTCTTTGGAGACAAGCTTTGACGGAGCGCACTACCTGATAAAAAAATACGGACCTCTGCACACGCTGTATCCCTTGTATCTCGGTGGATATTTCTTAACGATGATCTATTTTGCCCTGTGTGCCATTTTCAAGAAGGAAATGGAATCGGGAAAGCAATCCGGCGCGCTGATCGTGGCGGTATTCGTTAACCTATGCGTTTGGCTTGCGGAGCAATTTGCAAATTTTGAGTTGGAATTTCTTGCGATCTCTTATTTGATCAGCGAAGTATTTCTCCTGATGTTCCGTCAATTCGTTGTGGAAAACCAAAGACTGAAAGAAGCGCTCCGCCAAAAGGAACTGGATCAGTCACAGGAGGAAGAAAGCCTCGATGAAGAAATTCTTCGCTTTTTAAACAATTTGAAGGCGCTGACTCCCACGGAAAAAATCGTTTTTGATCATTATGCCGACGGGCTTTCCACCGCGCAGGTATTGGAAGCAATGGGAATCACCAACAACACGCTGAAATACCACAACAAAAATATTTACGGCAAATTCTGTGTTTCCTCTCGCAAGGAAATGCTTGACCTATACAAAAAAGCCAAACGAACCAAGAAAATATAAATGGAAAAACTCCCTTGCCCGCGAGCAAGGGAGTTTTTGGTTGGTCAGCGTTTGGAAATGGAACGAATGCTGGCGGCGTATTCCGACGGGGTCATACCCGTAATGGCTTTGAAGCGCCGAGAAAAATAATGAATAGAAGAAAACGCCAGCCGTTCGGATATTTCTGAGAAATTGTATTTTTTCTCTCGGATCATTTCCTTTGCGCGGTCGATTTTGATGCGCTGAAAATGCTGCATGGCACCGCAACCGACTTTGTGCTGAAACAGCTTCTGCAAAGAGGATTCGCTGATATAAAACTGCTTTTGGATATCGGAGGAGGACAAATCTTTTTCTACGTTTGCCTCCATAAATTCGCAAATCTGACTCAAGCGCATTTCGTCCTTACGACGGCGATTATTCTCTTTTTCCGTGAAAACCGCTTCTTCGGAAGTATCCATCTTACGGCGAATCAAGGAGATGAACAACGCTTCCAGATGATTTGCGATCATTTGCTCACAGCCGAACTGAGCATTTGCTCTGCGCTCCAGGGACTCGGTATAAGGATCGCCGAGAGGAGAAGAAAAAGCGGCTGCGGCTTCATCAATGATATCGCCCAAATACATTTTTTCACGGGGCAAACAAGGAATGACCTTTCCCGCAAGTTCATACAACTCGGGAGAGGAGGAGGAAAAGGACAGAATAACGGAATTGGGCGCGCTGGTACCGTTTCCGCGGACGTTATGAAACTCCATCGGTTTATGAAGAAACATAGAGCCTTGCGGAAGCACGATTTCCTTGGAGGAGGCAGTAATAATCAATTCGTTTTTATCTGCGTAAACAAATTCCCAAAAATCGTGCAGTTCACCTGAAAAAGAAAAATCCACCGTGTATTCAAAGTAATGAACGGAAATCACGTCGGTAATTTCCAAGTCACGCTTTAAGACTGTTTTTTTGTATTCCATGGTGTCCCTCCCTTGCATTCTTTAAATTTAGAATACAACAAAATATAAAAAAATGCAAGAGAATTTTACTGAAAAATACAAATTTTAGAAGATGAAGAAACAGGACATTTTCGCAAAAATTGATATAATATATGCAGAAACTAGATTTTTACAGGAGGAAATATGAGTAAAACAGTCATAAAAAATGCTTCTTTGAACGGAAGTATTTGCAACATCGAATGTGAAAACGGCATCATTACTTCCATCAATCAGGAAAAAGGTTTGGCAGGTTATGACGCTGACGGCAGACGCGTTATCCCCGGTTTGATCGAGGTTCACGCTCACGGATGCATCGGAATGGATACTCTGGACGGAGATTTTGCGCCGATGTGCGATTTTATGGCAAAAAAAGGTACCACGTCCTGGCTTCCCACCACTATGACGGTGGATATTGAAACTCTGGTTGAGGTTACCAACAAAAAGACCGATTTCCCCGGCGCACACATCCTCGGTTTTCACCTGGAAGGTCCTTACATCTCTCCCAAGTACAAGGGCGCGCAGAACGAAGCACACATCAAAGCACCCAATTACGAGGAATTTAAGCGTTTTCAGAACGTTAAAATGATTACCATTGCACCCGAACAGCCGGGCAGCCTTGAATTTATCAAGCGCGTTTCCGCAGAAGGCGTTGTAACCAGTATCGGTCACTCCGATGCAAACTACGCGCAGTCCATTGATGCCATTGATGCGGGTGTTACCTGTTTGACCCACACTTTCAACCGTATGGCCCCCCTACACCACCGTGATCCCGGACCCATTGCCGCAGGTGCGGAAAAGGGCATTTGGGCGCAGATCATCACCGACGGAATCCACGTGCATAAGTCTATGATCCTTGCGGCTTTGAAAATGTACGGAAAAGACCGACTGACCTTGATCAGTGACTCCATTCGTCCTGCAGGCTTGCCCGAGGGAACCGTTTCCGAATCCGGCGGAATTGCCGTAGTGGTTCGTGACGGCGCTTGTTACCTGGACGGAACAGACACCTTGGCAGGAAGCGGTGCTACCCTTTGGGACTGCGTAAAATACTGCGTTTCCATCGGTATCCCCTTTGAAGATGCGGTTATTATGGCAACCAGAACCCCTGCTCGTATGCTTGGTGTAAACAAAGGCGAGGTCCGCGAGGGATTCGACGCAGATCTTCTGATTGTAGATGATAAAATGGAAATCGGAGACGTATTCGTTTCCGGTGAGAGGTACGAAAGATGAAACATTTAGGAATTGAAGTAAATTTGAAAAACAGTCCCGTATTGGATCCCGAATTCACTCCTCTTTTCGCTTGGGAGCAGGAATATTTGAAGGGTGCGAAAGAGCCTTTGGCTATTGCCATTGAGAGAAACGACGGCAAAATCGCAGTATTTGACACCTTCATTTACGGCGATGATGCACATTTTGATGCAGACCTTTACTACGTTGAGCGCAAGACCAAATTTTTGCTTTGGGCAAAGGGTGGATTTTCCGTTACCATTTGCGGAAACGAAAAGATCGCACAGAAGATTGCCGAAGCTTATACCGCAGAGGGCAAGCGCGCTTTTGACTCCAAGACCATGGCAAACGTTTATGAATCCGACTTTGTCGTAAAGTGCATCCCCTACTCCGAAAAGCCTGAGGAAAAGGATGCGGCTATGCCCATCGGCGGTCACACCGACGGTTGCAGAATCGGTTTCGATGCAGGCGGAAGCGACCGCAAGGTCAGCGCCGTCATTGACGGAAAAGTTGTTTACTCCGAAGAAGTGGTTTGGTTCCCGAAAACCAATTCCGACCCCGATTATCATTTCAACGGAATCGTAGAAGCATTTAAAACCGCGGCATCCAAAATGCCCCGCGTCGATGCCATCGGTATCAGCTCCGCAGGTATTTACGTGGATAACAGAACGATGCTCGCTTCTCTGTTTCTGAAGGTTTCTCCCGAGGATTTTGAGAAGAAAGTAAAGGATATTTATCTGCGCGCAGGCAAAGAGATCGGCGACGTTCCCCTGCTTGTTGCAAACGACGGTGACGTAACTGCTTTGGCAGGCGCAATGGAGCTTGGTGAAAACTCCGTATTGGGTATCGCTATGGGTACAAGCGAAGCGGCAGGCTACGTTGATGCAAAGGGGTACGTTACCGGTTGGTTGAACGAACTCGCTTTCGCTCCCATTGATGCCAATCCCGATGCTATGGAAGACGAATGGAGTGGCGATATCGGATGTGGCGTAAAGTATTTCTCTCAAGACGGTGTAATCAAGCTTGCTCCCAATGCAGGAATCGAGCTTGACCCTGCACTTTCCCCCGCAGAAAAGCTGAAGGTTGTTCAGAAGGAAGTGGAAAACGGAAACGAGCGCGCTTTGGATATTTACCGTTCCTTGGGTTGCTGTCTCGGACACACACTTCCCCTGTACCACACCATTTACGGTATGAAGCATTTGCTTCTTTTGGGTCGAGTTACCAGCGGAAAGGGCGGCGAGGCCTTCATCGAAGCCTGCAAAAAGGTTTTGGCTGAGGAATACGCAAATCTTTCCATTAACATCGTTCTCCCTGATGAAAACAGCAGACGCGTCGGACAGAGCGTTGCGGCGGCAGGACTTCCCGAAATCAAATAAGCATAAAAAAACACCTGAAAATTCTCAGGTGTTTTACTTTTTACAGTACGTAAATGAAAATTGCCAAGAAATGCAAAATACAAGCGAATAACACAAACACGTGAAAAACGGAATGTACGTAGGCAACATTTTTCTTTTTTCCCATCATATAAATCA
>JAZOSM010000021.1:0-3166 GCA_045657125.1 Eubacteriales bacterium | reverse complement strand
AAGATCGAAGGCGCAAAGTGTGAAGTGGTGATCTGCCCCCCCTTCGTTGATCTGTTCTACGCAAAGAAGGCAATTGAAGGCTCCTGCGTAAAGCTCGGTGCTCAGAACTGCCACTTTAAGGAATCCGGTGCTTACACCGGTGAGATCAGCGCAGACATGCTCATCGAAGCAGGCTGTGAGTACGTTATCATCGGTCACTCCGAGAGAAGACAGTACTTCGCTGAAACCGACGAAACCGTAAACCTCCGCACCAAGGCTGCTTTGGCCAAGGGTCTTAAGGTTATCGTTTGCGTTGGTGAAACCAAGGAAGAGAGAGAAAGCGGCATCACCGAAAACGTGATCGACCGTCAGATCCGTCTCGGCCTTGCAGGTATCAGCAAGGAAGACATGGCAAACGTTGTCATCGCTTACGAGCCCGTTTGGGCAATCGGCACCGGTCTTACCGCTACCAACGAGCAGGCTGAGGAGGTTTGCAAGTTCATCCGCGATCTCATTGCTAAGCTCTACGATGCATCCGTTGCAGACGAAACCACCATTCAGTACGGTGGCTCCATGAATGCAGGCAACTGTGCCGCACTTCTGGCAATGCCCAACATTGACGGCGGTCTCATCGGCGGTGCGGCTCTCAAGCCCGCTGATTTCGCTACCATCATCGAAGCAGGCAGCGCCAACTAATTTGATTTTCAGAAGCGGCAGATTTTCTGCCGCTTCTTTTTCAAAAAAGGAGAAAAGATGGGTTCCTATCATTCTTTCTACACAGATAAAAAAAACATGGAGTCAAAGCTGAGACGTCGAAACAAAAGTAACGTCAACGCAGAAGGTCACGACGGCTTCGACTGGCACGAAAAACAGCCTAAGTGGCCGATGACCCGCATTGTAGATAAAGCCTTCGGCATCATCAGTCTGATCGTCTGGACCATCATTCTGTTCCGTATTTTTTCAGGCGGCAATTCCGAATACGAAAAGATGATCCTTCTGAATAAAACGGCAGCAGACGTTTATCCCTTGGAGCAAAACGAGGTGGTCCGCATCCATTCCTCTACGGAAAATCAAGAGGACGGATCGGTTTTGATCTATTATCCCGTGTATCTTGACGAGGTGGACAACCTGCAATTCACCGCCCGCATTCGCCGAAAAGCACTTCCCCCCGGAAAGGGAGAGACGGGATACACCTTCATTTTGAGAGAAAGCAGCAGTAAGGGAACCCATTACCACAAGCTCTCCTACTACTCCATGGAAAAAAATATCTCTTACACCTTCTTCCGCCTTTGCTTTGAAGGGGTGGAACTGGAGGAAGACAGCATTTGCACCTTCCTTGTTTTCGAAGGAGGATACGAAGCAAAGGACGGGGAAGATCCCTATCCCGTGACGGATTCAAAATTCCGTTTCACCATTTGTAACTCCGATACCTACCGCAACCGCACGGTTGCCAAAACCAAGCTTTACAAAAGAATTGACGAGGAATAAACGGCTTCACCATGAAAAAATCATACCTGCTTGCGGGACTCTCCATTTTATTTTGGTCCACCATCGCAACCGTTTCCAAGCTGCTTTTAAACACCCTCAGCACCTTTCAGGTGCTTTGCATCAGTTCTCTTTTTGCATTTTTGTTTTTGTTAGCGGTAAATCTCGTCAAAGGAAATTTGAAAAAAATCAAAACGTTTGGGTGGAAGGATCTTCTTTTCATGCCTCTCATCGGTCTGCCCGGCGTTTTTCTCTATAACCTTTGTCTGTATGCCGGTACAGCGAGAATGCTTGCCTCGCAAGCTTTCATCGTCAATTACCTTTGGCCCATTATGAGCGTGATTTTCGCCTGTATTTTGCTGAAGGAAAAAATGACCGTAAGAAAAGCCATCGCCATCGCCCTCTCCTTTTTGGGTGTGATCATCGTAACGGGCGGCGGGCTTCTTTCCGAGTTTCAGATGGACACGGTCATTGGTGCCGCCTTCTGCGCATCGGGTGCCGTCTGCTACGGTATTTTCACGGCTCTGAACCAAAAATACCGTTACGACAAGCTTTTTTCCATGATGCTGACCTACGGTGCCACCTTCCTTTTGACCCTTCTTTTGTGCGCCTTCCGCGGCGAGCTGTTTCTCCCCTCCCCCGTTGTGCTGCTTGGACTTGGCTGGAACGGCATATTCGTCATGGCGGTGGCAACCACCTCGTGGGCATTGGCGTTGGAATCGGGAAAAACAGCTAAAATCTCCAACTTGGCATACATCACCCCGTTTTTATCCCTGATCTGGACCCGCATTTTCTTAAAAGAAGAAATCAGCCCCTTCTCGTTTTTGGGGCTTGCGGTGATCATCACGGGTATTTTCATTCAATTAAAAGAAACCAAGAAATCTTAACTAAAAAAGGAGCATACCATGGACTATCGCGAAAAGCTTTCCAACCTCGTTGACCTTCACGCTTCCGAAACCATTGAAATCAGTGATCGTATCTGGGATTTTGCAGAATCGAGATTTGCGGAATTCGAATCGGTAAAAATCCAAACCGAATATTTTGAAAAAATGGGCTTTCGCCTGACTTTGGGAACCGGTGCGCCAACCGCCTTCATTGCGGAATTCGGCGAAGGGAAACCCGTCATCGGCTTTTTGGGTGAATACGACGCTCTCAGCGGACTTTCCCAAGAGGCAGACACAGCGGAAAAGAAGCCCATCAAAGCAGACGGAGACGGACACGGCTGTGGACACAATCTCATCGGTGCAGGCTGTATTGCCGCCGTGATCGCCTTGAAGGAATACATGGAGGAAAACAAGATCCCCGGCACCCTGCGCTATTACGGATGCCCCGCAGAAGAAAACGCAGGCGGCAAGGCGTTTATGGTTCGTGACGGCGTTTTCAACGATTGCGACCTTGCCCTCACCTGGCATCCCGGTGCTACCCACTTTATCAACAAAACCGGATCTCTTGCCAACTTCCGCGTTTTCTTCACCTTCTATGGCAAGGCGGCACATGCCGCCAGCTCCCCTCACTTGGGCAGAAGCGCGCTGGATGCCATTGAGCTGATGAACGTAGGCGTCAACTATATGCGCGAGCACATGATCGACGAGGCAAGAGTGCATTACGCCGTGACCAACGCAGGCGGCACCGCTCCCAACGTAGTACAGGCGGAAGCGCAGGTGCTTTACGCCATCCGCGCTCCCAAGGTGACGCAGGTAAA
>JAZOSM010000020.1:0-33695 GCA_045657125.1 Eubacteriales bacterium | reverse complement strand
TTGCGGTTTGTTCTTCTTCACGGAGCAGCTCATTGCCATCCTGAATAAGAATCGGTTTCCCACGGAGCGTCTTTACAGCTTGATCGCTTTGATTCTTTACGTTGTGGTATCCTTGACCGCAATTTCTCAGATTCGTTATATCGACCACGGAAACGAAGAAGGAAAATACATTTATTTGCTTGTGTTTTTCGGCGCCTGGATCTCCGATACCTTCGCCTATTTTACCGGACGCTTCCTTGGAAAAACTCCCCTTGCTCCCGAGGTCTCTCCCAAAAAGACGATCGAAGGTTCTATCGGAGGCGTCATTGCGAATATGATAGGTTTTGCAGGATATGCTTGGGTGCTGCGTACATTTTTTGCCCTGGAAGCAAATATCTTGTTCTTTTCCGTTCTTGGCGCACTGTTTTCCGCAGTGGGTCAATTCGGAGACCTTTTCGCATCAGGTATTAAACGTCACTACGGTATCAAGGATTATGGCAAACTCTTTCCCGGACACGGCGGTGTAATGGACCGTTTTGATTCTACTCTTGCGATTGCCGGAGTGATGCTTTTGGTCTATGCCGCATTCGGCTGCGAGTTTTTGATCCGTTGAGGTTGCTATGGAAAAACAGGTTTGTATTCTCGGTTCTACCGGTTCTGTGGGAACTCAAGCCATTGAAGTGGTTCGAGAGCGCGGTTATCGCTTAACAGGACTTTGTGCTGATGGAAACATCGCACTTTTGGAAGATCAAATCCGAGAGTTTCGCCCTATGTTCTGCGCTGTCAGAAATGAGGAAAAAGCGAAAGAATTGAAAATTGCCGTTTCTGATACGGATACGAAGATCCTCTCCGGCGAGGAGGGGATCTTAACTCTTTGCAGAGAATGTCCTGCTGATATTTTTGAAAATTCCATTTTGGGTTCGAGCGGTATCTTGCCCACTATGGAGGTTCTTCGCCGCGGAATCCCCGTAGCGATGGCCAATAAAGAGCCCATCGTTGCCGCCGGTGAGATC
Organism: Eubacteriales bacterium; assembly: GCA_045657125.1. Lineage (GTDB taxonomy): Bacteria > Bacillota > Clostridia > Oscillospirales > SIG627 > RGIG5579. Next base: position 32,703 of record JAZOSM010000020.1, on the reverse strand, counting down.
ATTTTGAAAACCGCAAAAGAGTACAACGCTTTCGTTTTGCCGGTCGACAGTGAGCATTCTGCGATTTTTCAGTGTTTAAGCGGCGGCTTTAATGACCGCCGATTTCTTTCCCATTTGGTCTTGACTGCATCAGGTGGTCCTTTCTACGGAAAAAAGCGAGAGGATTTGGAGAAAGTTACGCCCGAAATGGCTCTTGCTCATCCCGTATGGAATATGGGACAAAAGATTTCCATTGACTCTGCTACGCTTTTGAATAAGGGCTTGGAGCTGATAGAAGCGGTTCGTTTGTTTGATGTTCCTGCCGATCAGGTGGAGATTACCGTACACCGTCAGTCTATCGTGCATTCTATGGCTACTTTTATCGACGGTTCTACCATTGCTCAGATGGGTCATCCCGATATGCGTCATTGCATCCAATTTGCTTTGACCTATCCTTGTCGTACTGAGGGACTTTGTAAGCCCTTGGATTTTACCAAGGCAATGACGTTGACCTTCGATGCCGCAGACGAAGACACTTTTACACTTTTGAAAACTGCCAGAAAAGCGGCTCTCCTCGGAGGCACCTATACAACGGTTCTGAACGCTGCCAACGAATCCTGCGTTCGCCTGTTTTTGGATCGTCGCATTTCTTTTTTGGATATTTTTCGCATTGTAGAAGAGGAGGTAGCATTGCACACTCCTCTTGTTTCTCCCGATATTCGTGATATTCTCGATCTTGATTTGATGATTAAGAAAAAAGTTTTGGAAAAATACACGAATTGATTTTTGCTCTTGAAACAAAAATATAAATATATGTTTTTGTTTTGAAAGGATACGATATGCAAACACTTTTTGGTATTCTCGTTGCGATTTTTGTTTTTGGCATTATGATTTTTCTGCACGAGCTGGGGCATTATCTTGCCGCACGCGCCTGCAAGGTAAAGGTTTTGGAGTTTGCCGTTGGTATGGGTCCGAAACTTTTTTCCTATACGTCGAAAAAAACGGATATCGTTTATTCACTGCGCCTTCTTCCGATCGGCGGTTTTACTGCCATGCAGGGTGAGGACGGCGAAGATCCTGATCCTGACGCCTTGGTCAATAAACCTCGTTGGCAGAAACTGTGCGTTTTGTTTGCAGGCTCGTTTATGAACGTGCTTTCAGGCGTTTTGGCAATGTTTATTTATCTGTCTTTAACAGGTCAGGTCGGATCTTGCATCGTTGCGGGCTTTCGTGATAACAGTGTTTCCGATCAATGGTTGCAGGCGGGTGATGAGATCATTTCCATTGAAGGCAAAAAGATGGTGGACTATACCGACGTTGCCAATACGATTATGTTGGACGGCACCAAGCCGCTTGATATTACCGTTTTGCGTGATGAGGATAAGGTTCTCCTTGAAGACGTAGAGTTTAATACGGAAATACACGAGGGGATTGAAATCGGCATTTTGGATTTTCAATTTCTCGGTGTTAAGCCTTCATTTACCGCTTTGTGCGAACAAACGGTAACGCAGTCGGTTTCTACGGTAAAAATGATATATAAAACTTTGATTGAATTGATCGGGGGAAAGTACGGTCTCAAAGGTGTTTCGGGTCCTGTCGGTACGGTTTCCGTTATCTCACAGGTTGCCGTTACAGGCTTTGCCAATGTTATTTATCTGTTTTCCTTTATCAGTTTGAATCTGGGTGTTATGAACCTGTTGCCTTTGCCCGCTTTGGACGGAGGAAGAATTCTCTTTACTTTGGTGGAGATTGTAATCAGAAAACCCTTGAATCCGAAATTCGAGGGTGTGGTTCACCTTGTAGGAATGGTCGTTTTATTGGCATTTATGGCAATGATTACCGTAATAGACGTTATGAAATTCTTTTGAGAGGATGAGTAGATTTGACTCGTAAAATTACAAAGAAAATCAAAGTCGGATCTCGTGTGATTGGCGGAGGAGAGCCGATTTTGGTGCAATCAATGACTTGTACGCCCACAACGGATTTTGAGGCAACTCTTGCGCAGATCCGTTCTCTTGAACAGGCGGGATGCGATATTGTTCGTTTTACCGTTCCGGATCACGAGGCAGTACGCAATATTGCAAGATTTAAGGAAAATTCTTCCATTCCCTTGGTTGCCGATATTCATTTTGATTATCGACTGGCGATTGAAGCCGCACAGGCAGGCGTCGATAAAATTCGTATCAATCCCGGTAACATTGGTGAAAAAAGCAACGTTTTAAAGGTTGCAAACGTTTGCCGTGAAAAGGGGATTCCCATCCGTGTAGGTGTCAATTCCGGTTCTTTGGAACGGGAACTTTTGATGAAGTATGGCGGACCTACTCCCGAAGCTCTTTGTGAAAGTGCTCTGGATAAGGTTCGTATGCTGGAGGAATGCGATTTTGATCAGATCGTGGTTTCCGTGAAATCCAGTAACGTTTCCAATATGATCGCAACCAATCGTTTGCTGTCGCAGAGAACCGATTATCCTTTGCATTTGGGTGTTACCGAAGCGGGAACCTTGATGTCGGGCCTTGTGAAGTCCTCTATTGGAATCGGATCACTGCTTGCCGACGGAATCGGTGATACCATTCGGGTTTCTCTTACCACCAAGGATTTGTCCCAGGAGGTATTTGCCGCACGCCGAATTTTGTCCTCTTTGTCATTGGTGGAAAATTCCATTGACATTGTATCTTGTCCCACTTGCGGCAGAACCAATATCGACCTCGTAGGAATCGCTACGGAATTGGAAAATCGGATTGCTGCTTTGGATTTAAAGCCAAAGAAAAATCTCAAGGTTGCCGTAATGGGATGCATCGTGAACGGTCCCGGCGAAGCCCGCGATGCCGACGTTGGCATTGCAGGTGGAAGAAGCGAGGCAATTTTATTCCGCAAGGGCGAAGTGATTCGTAAAATCCCCGAGGATAGTGTTATTGAAATCCTGCTTGATGAGATCAAAGAATTATCAGAGGTTGAAAATAAATGATGAAAGACCCTGCGAAAAAGCTCTTTACCGAGCTTTTTTTCAAATACAAACCAAGTTCCGAAGATCAAGAAATTATCGATCTGTTGGAAGATTATACATATCGCTTGAATAAGGAAACCCGTGAGATTCGTATTGATTTTTATCTGTCTCGTTTGGTTCCGAAATTTCGACTGTACGCTATGGAAACGGCAATTTCCCAAGCGTATCAGTTGACCAGCTGCTATATTTTCCCTAAGTACGCCGCGGATCTTTTCGATTCCTCTTATCAGGAAGAATTGCTGCTTGAACTTGCGCGGAATACCAAACTTGCCAAGGGCTTCTTCGATGATTGTACGATGACGATGGAAAATGACTCCATTGTTTTCGAAATGAAGGCGGGATACGATAAACTGCCCCACGGCGGCGAGTGTGAACGTCTTTTGGAAGAAATTATCTTCTCCGAGTTCGGCATTCGGAAAAACGTTTCTTTTCACGCAGAGGAATTTGATATTGCCGAATATAATCGGAGACAGAGTTTTACCATGCTTTTTGATGACGTGGTAAAAGAGATTCCTTCCGATAGCGGAAGCAGTGCGCCTTCCTTTGGCGGCGGTGCTTCCTTTCAAGGTGCGGAGTTTAATGAAAACGGTGAATATCCCACCTCGCTTTCCGATGATACCGAATTTTCCTTTGATCCTGAAGAAAAAATTGTTCGCGCAGGCTACTGCACCTTTGATTTGAAAGAGCCTCAGGAATTGTTCGGCAGAAAGTGGAAGGATGAGGATCTTGAGACTCTGCATCCGATCCGTGACTTTTCAGCCAATCCTGGACCCGTTTCTTTTTGCGGTAAGTTTTTGTCCCAGGAAAACAAGGAAATGCGCGGTAAGGACGGTTTCCGCGTTAAAGTACATATTACCGACGGCGCTTCTTCCATAACGGTTAAGGTGTCAGGTTCCACGGATAAAGTAAAGCCTTTGATGAAAACGGCTCCGGGTACGCCTTTGTTCGTTGTTGGTAACTTGATGTTTGATCAGTTTGAGAATGAACTGATCGTAAAGCCCCGTGCAATTTTTCAGATCGGCGAAATTCCTATGACCGATACTGCTGAAGAAAAGCGTATCGAGCTTCATTTGCATACCAAGATGAGTACCATGGATGCCACCATCGAAACCAAGGATATCGTCAAACTTGCGCACGCTTGGGGTCACCGCGCCGTGGCAATTACCGACCACGGTAATCTACAAGGCTTTCCCGATGCGATGCTGACTGCAGAAGCCCTTGGGATGAAGGTGATCTACGGAATGGAAGGCTATTTCGTAGACGATACGGCCCGTGCACTGTTCGGTGAAGCCAAAGGCGATTTTGAAAGCACGGAATTTGTTATTTTTGATATTGAAACAACCGGTCTTTCCCCCTTGTCCTGTCAGATTACTGAAATTGGTGCGGTACTGTATAAAAACGGGGAAGTGATCGACCGCTTTTCTACCTTTGCCGATCCCGGCGAACCCATTCCTCAAAACATTGTGAAATTAACGGGAATCACCGACGAAATGGTAAAGGGAGCTCCCACTCCTTTGGAAGCGGTAAAAGCGTTTTTGGAGTTTGCAGGGGATCGCCTTCTCATTGCTCATAATGCAAATTTTGATATGGGCTTTATTAAAAAGGTTGCCGAAGACAACGATTTGCCCTTGCCGAATCCTTATTTGGATACCTTGGCGCTTTCTCGCTTTTTGAATCCCGAACTGAAAAAGCATAAATTGGATACGCTTCAGGAATATTTCGGTCTGGAAGAATTTAATCATCACAGAGCCGATCAGGACGCCGAAATGCTCGGCAAAATCTTCGATGCCATGATTGCAAAAATGCGCAACGAGGGTATTTGCGATTTGGATGGAATGATGGCCACCATGTCCAATTCCTGCGATCCGAAGAAATTAAAAACCCATCATATTATTTTGCTTGTTAAAAACCAAGTTGGCTTGAAGAATTTGTATAAGCTCGTATCCCGTTCCTATTTGGATTACTATGCTCGTCGTCCCAGAATTCCCAAGACGGTTCTGCAGGAGCACCGCGAAGGTCTCTTGATCGGTTCTGCTTGCTCCGAGGGTGAGCTTTACAGTGCCATTGTAGAGGGCAAGGGCTTCGGTGATTTGCTTCGTATTACGGAATTCTACGATTATCTCGAGGTTCAGCCTACGGGCAACGATGCTTATTTGATTCGCGACGGCAAGGTCGCAAACGTTGAAAAGTTGCAGGAGATTAACCGCACCATTCTCAATCTTGGTAAGAAGAAGGATAAACTGGTCGTTGCCACCGGTGACGTTCACTTTATGCGACCCCAAGATGAGATTTTCCGCCGTATCCTTTTGGCGGGAATGAAATTCAAGGATGCAGATTCTCCCACGCCTCTTTATATGCGTACCACCGATGAAATGCTCGCGGAATTTTCTTATCTGCCTCAGGACGTGGCACGTCAGATCGTTATTGAAAATCCCAATAAGATTTGTGATATGATCGAGGATGTTCGCCCTATTCCGAAGGGGTCTTATCCTCCTTCCTTGGAAGGCGCCGTAGAGGAATTAAACCGCGCTTGCTATGAAAAAGCAGAGGATATGTACGGCAGTCCCTTGCCTGAAATCGTAAAAGAACGTTTGGATAAGGAATTGACCTCTATTGAAAAGCACGGATTTTCCGTTCTTTACGTTATTGCAAAGCGTCTTGTAAAAAACAGTGAAGATAAGGGATATTTGGTTGGTTCCCGTGGTTCTGTAGGCTCGTCTTTTGTAGCAACCATGGCAAGTATTTCTGAAGTAAACCCCTTGATGCCCCATTATCTTTGCCCCAATAAAGAGTGCAAATACAGCGAATTTATTACGGACGGTTCGATTGGTTCGGGATTCGATTTGGAACCGAAGAATTGTCCCAAGTGCGGTACGCCCTTAACCTCGGACGGTCACGATATCCCCTTTGAAACCTTTCTCGGCTTCTTCGGTGATAAGTCTCCTGATATCGACTTAAACTTCTCGGGTGACGTTCAGGCGGATGCCCATAAATACACCGAGGAGCTGTTCGGTGAGGGCAACGTGTTCCGCGCAGGTACGATTGGTACCTTGGCAGAGAAAAACGCTTACGGCTACGTCAAGAAGTATTTGGAGGAAAAAGGGAAGACCATCAATCACGCTGCAGAAAATCAGTTGGTTGTGGGTTGTACCGGTGTCAAAAAAACCACGGGTCAGCATCCCGGCGGCATCATTGTAATTCCCCGTGACCGCGAGGTATATGATTTTACCCCCGTTCAGCATCCTGCTGACGGTCAGGGAACGGAAACGATCACCACCCACTTTGCGTTCTCCTATTTGCACGATACGGTTCTGAAACTCGACATACTCGGACACGATGTACCCACAAAGTATAAAATGCTGGAAAAATATTCCGGCATCAACGTTTTGTCCGTTCCCATGCGCGATGAAAAGGTAATGAGTCTGTTTGATTCCTCCGAGGCGCTTGGTTGTGATTTGACGGAAATCGGCGTGGAAACGGGTACCCTTTGTCTGCCCGAATTTGGTACGAAATTCGTGCGTCAGATGTTAAAGGATACAAAGCCCAAAACCTTTGCGGACCTTTTGCAGATTTCCGGCTTGTCCCACGGTACCGACGTATGGCTTGGTAACGCTCAGGATCTGATTAAAGAAGGCGTTTGTACCATTTCGGAAGTAATCGGAACCCGTGACAATATTATGACTTACCTGATTTATCACAATATGGATAAGAAAATGAGCTTTGACATTATGGAAAAAGTTCGTAAAGGTAAGGGTCTTACTCCCGAATGGGAGGAGGCAATGCGTGAGCACGATGTTCCCGATTGGTATATTTCTTCCTGTAAAAAGATAAAGTATATGTTTCCCAAGGCTCATGCCGCCGCCTACGTAATTTCTGCGATTCGTCTCGCTTGGTTTAAGGTGTATCATCCCGTTGAGTTTTATTGCGCGTATTTTTCCGCAGCACCCGACGGAACGGATATGACCTTGATGATGAAAGGCGTTAAAGGATGCTTGGAAGAACTTGCTCGTCTTGAAAGCACGGGAGCAAAGCTGACACAAAAAGAGAAGGCAACTTCGGACGTTATGCAAATTACGTATGAAATTTATGCCCGCGGTATTGAAATTTTGCCCGTAGACTTGTTCAAGTCCGATGCAAAGCTTTTCTTGCCTGAAAACGGAAAGATTCGTTTGCCCTTCATTACCATTCCCGGATTGGGTGAAAACGCTGCTATTAAAATTGCCGAGGCTGTCAAGCAGGGAGGGATCTATTCCGTAGAAGATTTCAAGGAGAAAAGCGGTATTGGTAAGGGCGTTTTGGATACCCTCCGCGACAACGGTGTTCTTTCGAATTTGCCCGAGACCAATCAGCTGTCTATGTTTTAATTTTTCAAAAAAGAAGTCAAGTAGAATTGGCTTCTTTTTGTTTGAAAACAGAAGAAAAGTTCATATATTTGTAATATTTTGGGGGCATTTTGTTCATACAGCAAGAGTAGAATGAATAGGTATGATTTTGAAAGGAGATTGTTATGGATCAAGCGAAAAAAAAGTTTAAATTTTCCTACCATTGGGTTATTTTCGGTATTGGCTTTTTGATGGTATTTACCGCCCTTGGATTTAACTCCAGCGTGCAGAGCTACTACAAAAACCCCATTATCAATCAGCTTGACGTAAGCTTCACCCTCTATTCTGTGAGAATGGTATTGCGCTATGCTTCTACTGCCATCCTGAACATTTATTTCGGAACACTGGTTGCTAAATTCGGTGCCAGGAAACTGATTGGTGCAGGCTTTATCAGTTTGATGCTGTACTGCATCTTATCGGCTCTCAGTGACGGTGCAGTTATTTGCAATTTTGCAAAATCCGTTCTCGGCATGAACCTGCAATGGTCCTTGGCAGCAACCTGTGCTTTCCTGTATGCGGGAAGTATCTTTTTCGGTATCGGTCTTGCTTGGACCACCACGACCATCGTCGGTGTATTGGTAGAACGTTGGTTTACCAATGATAAGGGTAAGGTTATGGGTATTATCCTTGCGGCAAACGGTTTCGGCGGTGCAGTAGCAGAGCTTTTGCTGAACGTCATCATCAACCACGGCGCAAAAAAGGCTGATCCTATGGCAGCCAGCTGGCAGCTTGGTTATTACGTGACCGCAGGCATTCTTTTGGTTGTTGGTATCATTGCCGTTCTTCTCATTCGCAATTCTCCCGAGGATATGAACATTGAAGCTTTGGGTAAGAATTCCGTTGCCAAAAAGAAGCGCGGTTCCAACTGGGTCGGTTTCGAAATGGAAGATATTAAGAAAAAGAAATACTTCTATATTACCGGTGCCTGTGTATTTATTACCGGCTTTGTATTGAATTCCTTTAACGGTAACGCAAGACCTCATATGGAGGAAATGCAGATTGCCAATTTGGCAATTATTATGTCCGCCCATTCCATTGCTTTGACCTTGTCGAAAATTTTGGCAGGCTTTGCATTTGATAAATTCGGTATCCGATTCACCTTCGGTTACTGCTCTGTTGCCGCTGTTGTGTCCCTCTTGGCGCTTTGTGTGGTTTCTATGAGTCCCGCAATTGCTCCTTGGCTTTACAGTATTCTTTCTTCTGTAGCACTTCCTTTGGAAACCATTATGATTCCTCTCTTGGTTGCAGAAATGTTCGGACGAAAGAATTACTCGAAGATTATGGGATATTATTTGGGTTTGAATACCTTTGGTTACGCCGCAGGATCTTTGGTTGTCGACTTCTTCCGCGATATCCTCGGTTCTTATACGCAGATTTTTGTAATCTTTTCCGTAATTCTTACGATTAATTTGGTCGTTGTACAGTTTGCATTTGCCGCAGCAAAGAAAGACCGCGAAGCTTATCTTGCACAAATGGAAAATTAACGCTTGATAAAAGCCGCACTTGTTGCGGCTTTTACGTTTGATGAAAGGGATTCGTTATGAACAACAGCAAACAACGTCTGCAAAAGTTTTACCCGTGGGTGATCGTTGCCGCAGGCTTTTTGATGGTAATGGTAGGTCTCGGATTCGGCTCCTTTTCCCGCGCTACGTATCTGAAGGTCGTTACGGAGCAAATGGGACTGGACAGAGGTGCTTTCGCACTCAGTGATACCATCCGAAACCTTGTTACCGCATTTTTGAGCATTTATTTCGGAAAAATCCTTTTGCGCTACGATGCAAGAAAAATGATCGCTGCGGGCTTCGTTGCTTTGACGGCGTCTTTCGTATTCAATGCGATTGCACGTGGATATGTCGAGTTTTACCTCGGCGGAGTTTTCCTTGGTATCGGACTTGCTTGGACGACGACTACGATTGTCGGTGTTTTGGTAGAGCGCTGGTTCTCAGGAAATACCGGCACCGTTATGGGTATTATTTTGGCGGCAAACGGTGTTGGCGGCTTTTTAAGTGAAAAGGTAGTCAACCGCATTATCTATGGTATGGATCTTTCTCGTCCCATCATGGAGGGAAGATGGCGTGAAGCTTATTGGTTTGTTGCAATTTTATTTGCCGTGGTCGGTACGATCGTTGTCCTTTTGATTCGAAATAAGCCGGAAGATCTCGGAATTGAAAAGATCCATCTTGCAGAGAAAAAGAAAAAATCCAAACGTGTTGAAGAATGGGATGGCGTGAAGTTAAAGGATGCAATGCGTAAACCTTATTTTTATATGGCGGCATTAAGCATTTTCTTTAACGGTATCATTCTTCAGGCGATGGTAACCTTGGCAAAGCCTTTGATGCAGGACGTGGGCATCGGTATGCACGTAATTGACACGGGCTATAGCCTATATGCATTTGTACTGCTCGGAACTAAGGTGCTGACGGGTGTAATCTACGACAAATGGGGACTGAAAGCAGTGTATACCATTTGTAGCGTCAGTGCGCTGGTTGCGGTAATTTTGCTTTTGTTCCAAAGCCCCGAGCGTTCCTATATGACGTATATTTACTTATTTATCGCACCTTTTGCTTTACCTTTGGAAACGGTAATGATTCCGCTTTTTGCAAAAGGCTTGTTCGGTCTGAAGGATTTCACCAAAATTATGGGATATTTCTTTGCCATCAATACCCTCGGTATGGCAGTGGGAACTTCTGCAAGCAATTTGGTTTATGATATCATCAAAACCTATATTCCATGTTTGCAGGTTTTGATTATTATGTTTATCGTTACGGCGATCATTGGAATTTTGGCGATCAATTTGTCTCGCAAAGAACGCGAATGAATCAATGATGCAGAAGAAGCGCGCTGATTACAAATCAGCGCGCTTCTTTTTTCTTTTAAGAATTTTGCAAAACCAAACCACTTCTTCGTGACAGATCCCGCGACAAAGCCGAAGCAGTAAAAGATAAACCATAACCCCCAACAGCATCGCAAGGGTCAACCCGCTTGCTGTATAGGCGCTTCTGCCAAATACATCTTTGGCAAAGCAGCACGCGAGAAAAGAGCAGGCAAGGGGCTTGATGAAGTTTTTCATCCACCCAAGGCGAAGACGGGAGGCTTTTCCGAGCTTGTAAAAACTGCAAAGGAAATTGATGATTTCCGCCGCATAGATCGTGATGATGTATCCATCCACAGCAATCTTCGGAACCAAAAGGAAGACCAAAAGAACGCATAATATTGAATCCAAAATATTGATTTTCATAATATCAAGCTGTTTATCCAGTCCCTTTAGCATTCCGTCTGTTGTCATATCCAAATACATAATGGGAATCAGCGGAGCAATAATTGCGATAAAATAAGCCGCATCAGACGTTTTATAGATGACCTGACTTAATTCCTTGGCAAAGATCAGCATCAAAGCAGTTGTGATCATTGCAAAAACAATGGCTACGTTTAAAACGCGGTTGATGATGTAATTTTGTTGTACGGTGTTCTTTTTCACCTTGCACTCTGCGATCTCGGGAACCAAAAGCCCCGATAATACGCCTAAAATAGAGGAGGGGTACAGAATAATCGGCAGTGCCATTCCCTGAACGATTCCGTAGTCGGAAAAAGCTCTGTCGGGACTTGCTCCAGACTTTTTGATACCGATGGGAATCAGAAGGTGTTCGAGGGTATTCAGTCCCGATCGCACGTATGCGCCCAATGCATCGGGGACGGCAAGTCTTGCCATTCGCTTGATAAATCCTTTCTTGCCGTCTTTTTTCATCTTGTCCCGCCGCATGTCAAACAGATAGCACCAAAGCGCCATGGAAAAGGATGCTACCTCGCTGAGTGTAATCGCAAGACTGACTTTTTCTATGGCGGTGTTTGTCTGTGCATATAGATTTGTTCCGATGAAAAAAACGGTAAGACCGATTTTTACAAGTTGTTCGCCCAGTTGAATGAGGGAATAACGGCTCATTTTTCTTGCCGCCGTCATATATCCGTTCAATGCCGCTGATACTGAAACAAAGGGCAGAGAAATGGAGAGAATTTTTAAAGAATTGGATGCACTCCCGCTTTGAATCCAAACTAGGCTGAGAAAATCTGCATTGGTATAAAGAATCGCCGATGCAATGCCGCCCAAAATGGTTGCACATAAAATCAGCCTTCTCATGCTATGGCGGGTGTGCGCGAAATCGTCTATACAAAGCCTTGTAGCAGATAGATTCATTCCACCGTATGCCAGAGTCTTTGCAAGTGCGTAGACGGTCATAATCAGCTGAAAAATGCCCATTCCGACCGTGCCGACCACTCCAGTGAGATAAACGTTAAACCAAACGGCTACCGTTTTCATCAAAAAGCTTGTCAGCGTTAATGCAATCGTAGTAAAAAGAAGTTTTTTGATATTCTGCATAAAAGGTTCCTTCAAATTTAAAGTAATACATTTTATGAGAAAAAGAAATCAATTATTCGGTTGAAAACGGTAGATTTTTTTGAAAGTTTATGATATAATATCTGCCATTGTGATAAAAGGAGTTTTCTATGCAAGAACTAGATTTTTTGAAAGAAATCCTGCCCCGTGCTTACGCTCGTTTCTGCGGTGATGAGGTTTTGGTCTCCGCCAAAGCAAAATTTGACGTTGTGACCAACGTTGACAAATCCATCGAACTTTTCTTTGCGGAGGAATTGAAAAAAGCGTTTCCCGAGGATGCCCTCTTGGGAGAGGAGTTTTCTTCCAATCAGGAGGCGCTTGGCAGAACCTGGATTCTTGATCCCATCGACGGAACGTACAATTTTTCCATCGGGTCGCGTCTTTTCGGCGTGCAAGCTGCGTTTATGAATGACGGTGAAATTTTGGCTTCCGTAATTTATCTTCCGAAATTTAACGAGCTTTATGAGGCGACTTTGGGCGGCGGTGCTTTTTGTAACGGAAAGAAGCTTTCCGTCAGTGATCGCTCGGTTGAAGAAAGCATTGTATCTTTTGGAGATTTACCCCACGCAAGACCCACTGACGCGGCAGAGCAGGGAACAATGATGCAGAAAGCTTATTCAGCCATTGCCCGCTTGCGTATGTATGGTGCTGCTTGTGTAGACTTTGCCAACCTTGCTTCCGGTAAAACCGAAGGTGTCGTTTTGTTCACGCGTAACAAATGGGACCTTTGTCCCGGACTTCTTCTTGCAAAAGAAGCAGGCGCTCAGCTTTTTGGCGCAAAGGCAGAGCCCTATACCTTTGAATCACATTTGATTTTTGCTTGTAACCGCAAAGAATTGTGTGCGGCACTCATTTGAAAACGGAGGAGTTAATATGATTACGGTTACCAATCTTAGCTTTCAGTTTGGCGGTCAACTTTTGTTTAAAAACGTTGATTTGAAATTTACCCCCGGAAACTGCTACGGAATTATCGGCGCAAACGGTGCGGGAAAATCTACTTTTCTTAAGCTTTTGTGCGGTGAGCTTGAGCCTACGGGCGGTAGCATCACCATTCCCGAAGAAACCCGAATGAGCGTTCTGAAGCAGAACCACTTTGAGTTTGACGAGTATACCGTTATGGATACGGTTATTATGGGTAATGCCGAACTGTATCGAATTATGAAGGAAAAAGATGCTCTTTATGCCAAAGAGGATTTCACTGATGAGGACGGTATTCGGGCATCGGAGCTTGAATACAAATTTGCCGAGATGAACGGCTGGGAGGCGGAATCCGATGCATCCCGCTTGATTCAGGGACTTGGATTTGAAGAAGAAATTCTTTACCGCACGATGAAGGAACTGAAAGAAAGTGAAAAAGTAAAGATCCTTCTTGCGCAGGCGCTTTTTGGAAATCCTGAAATCATTCTACTTGACGAGCCTACCAACGGCTTGGATCTTGCGGCTACGGCTTGGCTAGAGGACTTTCTCGCAGATTATTTCGGAACGGTTTTGGTTGTTTCTCACGACCGTCACTTCTTGAATAACGTTTGTACGGGTATCGTGGATATTGACTATTCCGAGATCAAAATGTACGTTGGTAACTATGAGTTTTGGTATGAATCCAGTCAGTTGATTCAACGTATGATCAAGCAGCAGAATAAGAAAAACGAAGAAAAAATTCGCGAACTGCAATCGTTTATCGCGCGCTTTTCTGCTAATAAATCCAAATCCCGTCAGGCAACCAGCCGAAGAAAACTGCTGGATAAGTTGACCATCGAGGAATTACCTGCCTCCAGCCGCCGTTATCCTTTTATCGGATTTGATATGGATCGCGAAGCAGGCAAGGATATTTTGACCGTTGATTCCTTGTCCAAAACGATTAACGGTGTTAAGGTTTTGGATAAGATTAGCTTTACCTTGCGTAAGGAAGATAAGGTTGCCTTTGTTGGCGATGAAATTGCCATTACTGCGCTTTTCTCTATTCTCAACGAGGAATTGGACCCTGATGAAGGAAATTTCAAATGGGGCATCAGTACCACGCGTTCCTATTTTCCCCACGACAATTCCGCTTTCTTTGAGGGACATACCGAGAGTATTTTGGATTGGATGCGTGTTTGGTCCAAGGATCAGACGGAAACCTATTTGCGCGGTTTCCTTGGAAGAATGCTGTTTTCAGGTGATAGTGTTTTCAAGCCTGTGGGTGTTCTCTCGGGTGGTGAAAAGGTTCGCTGTATGTTTTCCCGTATGATGCTTTTCGGTTCTAACGTTTTGGTTCTGGATCAGCCTACGGACCACCTTGATCTGGAATCAATTACCGCTGTAAACAATGGCCTTTCCTCCTTCAAGGGTAACGTTCTGTTCTCCTCCCACGACTTTGAAATGGTCAGCACGGTTGCAAACCGTATCATCCATATCAGCAACGGAAAGATCGTGGACTTTGACGGACCTTATCAAGACTTTTTGGATAAAATGAAAGAAACTCAGGCATAAAGAATAGCCACTTGCAATTGCAAGTGGCTTTTTTGTATCTATAGGCTGTCGACTTCGTTTTCTCCCAAAACCAAAATTCCGTTTTTGTTGAGAAGGTTTGCGGTAATCCCCATACCTTCGGTCAACGTATCGGAAAAAGTTCCGTCGTAATGAAGATGGGGACTGCAAGAAGGACTTTTTTCTTTCAAAATTGCGATTTTGCAGTGATTTGTTTTAGCAATTTCCAAGGATCTTTGAGCACCCTTTTCGTAAAATTCGGTCATATCGGCGCCGTCTTTTCGCATCACTTTGCTGCAAGAAAGTTCGCATGGAAGCCGCGGTGTGGATAGACCGCCCAAAACCTCGGGACATACGGGGATAAGGTCGTAGCGCTCTTTTAAGCGGATTACGCGCTTGCAAGGCTTTGAACGACCGTCGTAGCGGCAAGGCGTGCCTAATAAGCAGGCGCTGACCAATATTTTTTCTTTCATACGATCACCGTTCCGTTTAAAACGGCGCGAACCAACAATTCTCCTTCGTAGCAAAGCTTTAAGGAAAAGAACGGTTCGTCTTTGTCCAAAAGTCGTAGGAAGATCTTATCACCCTCCCAAAGCGGCAGGGAATAAAGGGTTTCTTTTTCGACCCATTCCAAAACGCCCTCGTCGCATTCCTTGATGATACCCGAAAAAGTATCGGCAGTAAAAAGATGCATCCATTCCGTTTCGTATCGATCCGAAACGAAGGTTACGATTCCGCGGTATTTCGGCTTTTCCAGGGTGAGTCCCGTTTCCTCCAAGGCTTCGCGAATGACGCAATCTTCAGGGCTTTCCTTATCCTCGAATTTTCCGCCGATCCCGATCCATTTGTCGTGGTTCAAGTCGTTTTCTTTTTTGATGCGATGAAGCATCAGATATTTTCCGTCTTGTTCAATGTAGCAAAGCGTCGTGTTAATCATAAGATCTTTCCGTGTTTTGAAGATAGATAAAAGAATTGATATGTGCTCCCAAAAGCACGATGAGATTGATTGTAAATAGCCAGGTTAAAAGGGCAATGATCGTCCCCAATGAACCGTATAGCGTAGCATAGTTTCCGAAAAATGTGAAATAAAAGGAGAATAGCCAGGACATCAGAATCCAGGCGGCAAGGGAAAATAATGTTCCGGGAAGTACAAATCGCTTCTTTTGCTTGACACCGGGTAAAATAAAATACAGTCCAAATAAAACAAAGGCAAGAAAGGCAGTGACCGATGCGTAGCGAATCACTCGCAAAAGACCATTGAATTCCTCAAGAATAGGGAAGAGTTGCAGCAGGAATTTGAAGATGTAGTTTCCGGCTACGATGAGAATTAAAGAAGCGTAAAAAGAGAGCAAAATTAAGAAGATGAAAACGAAGGTAACAACCCACTCTTTGAGCCAGGAGATCTTTGGATTTGCTCCGTAGGCTGCTCTGAATTTGCGCTTCATGGTTTGCAATGCTTTTCCAATGGAGTAAAAGGTTAATAAAATTCCGATGAGCATCAGTGTCGGTGTGTTTCCAAGGGAAATCTCATTTAAATAATTTTGCAGTATATTTAAAATTTGTTCGGGCACGATTCGTCCCAAATAACTGAGCTTCTCAGGGGATATGTTCAAACTCGAAAAAGCCGTGCAAATAAAAATAATCAAGGGAAAAACGGAAAACAAAAAGTAATAAGAAAGAGTGGCAGCACTCTCAAAAATGTGGTTTTTCAGCAGGTGATTCAAAAAAGAACTTTTCGAGGGGTCTTTCCTTCTCTCGGTTCTGATAATTTGCATAGTACCTCTCCCAAGGTTATTTTCGGAACAATTTTCGCATACGCCAAGAAATGGCGCTTTTCAAATGCAAAAGAAATCTTCTGATAGGCAAAATAAGACACCAAATTTTCGAGGGAAGGCGATTCAAATGAATTTTTCTTCCGTTTCGTTCTAAAAAAATAAGTTTTGCAATGATTTGCGAAGATGCAACGTTTTTCTCAATGTGAAATTGATTATCACCGCAAAGGTCATATTTTCCGTCGGAATGAATTTTGACGATTCGATGCAAGACGAATTGTCCGTTTTCACGGCGGTAAAAAATAATGTCGTTAACCTTGAGAATCCCCTGGATGGGGCCCAGGGTAACGATATCCTTTCCGTTCCGTATAAAGGGAAGCATACTGATTCCAAAAGCGCAAAAGGAAAATTGATTTCCTTTTGCGACTGTTTCTTCAATAATGGGGAAGATATCCTCAAAGCGGACTTTTTTATTGGTTGTCATACAAGAATATCTGCTTTTCTCAATTTTTCTACAAAAGCGGAAATATCAGCTTTGGCGCGTTCTTCCGTAACGTCATATTCCTCAAGAAAAGCCGAAATCAAATCTGCTTCTTCACAGCCCTGCTCCAACTTTTTCCAAATTAAAAGAGCAGTTTCGTTCAAGGTCAGCATACCGTCGAAACTGACGTTGCCTACAGGAACGACAACGTGGTTTCCTGCAACTTCTTTTAACAAATATCCATCTCTGATTTTCATTTTACAACTCCTTTTGACATTACTTCATAAGAGACGTGAGCAGCTTCGGGGTCCATATTACAGCTTAATTTGTAAATCGGAACACGGGTGAGAATCTGATCCAGCAGATCGAACAATTTCGAAGCATATTCTCTATCTCCGGGGCGAACGGTTTGGTTCAAAAGATTTTCTAAAGCTTTCATGGGATCAAGAGGGGAGATTTCATTTTTCGTTCCTCGCTCCAAAAAAGCGATTCCCTGCAGAGGAACTTTACGATTCAGATTCAGATCGGTTTTACCACTCCACGGAGTTCCGTAAACGTATATTCCATCGTTTAAAATGCGGATGGCGGGCTTGTCGTCGTTGAGAATTTCCGTTTCGGGGAATTCCTTGAGCCAAAGCGCGGTGTGTGTGGATTTTCCCGTTCCGCTGGGTGCGGAAAAAAGATATGCTTTGTTATCCAAAATTACGGCGGAGGAATGAAGCAAAATTCCGTTGTGACGTATCAGGGTTTTATAAAAATTTGACCCGGTAAACATATATTCAATCAGCGCATCGTTGGAATCGGGATAAGCATCGCGAAATTCTTGAAAACGTTCTTCGGAAATATCCAGATCCGCATCTACACTTTTCACATCGGATACAGCGTAGGGAACCGATCTTGAAATCAAGGGCTCGTGTTTGGGGGTCATCGTTACGTTCAGTTCGGCGATTCTGAAAGAATTGCTCATTTTGACCAGTCTACCTTTCCGTAAAAGATGTTGGATAAAAGAATGGCAAGACCGAGGGCAAGAACGAGGGAAGCGGCATAGAAAATGATGGTATAACGAGTTGTTCTGGTGTCTTGCTTGATTACTTTTCCCTGTTCTTCGAGAAGATGTCCTTCTGCTACAATCAAATCGTTGTAAGCGCTCTCGATATTTTCAATGGCGGTAGTAACGTCTTTGGCAGTTGCTTCCTCGTTTGAAAGAACGGCCAATCCTTCGGAAACACGGGTCTTTAAAAATGTCAGTTTGATTTCAACGCCGTCCATGGCGGTTTTATTTTGATATTTATCACAGAGATTTTTCAGTTTGTTGAAATCTTCCAGAGAAACCAAAGCGCCTTTTGCGGTCTGAACGGAAGATACGAGAGAAGAACTGTATTGTTTCAAATACGCTTCGCAGGTTTTTTTATCGGCATTTCGGGGAATAAAGAAGAAGTGAGGCTGCTTGAGACGATTTTCCAAAGCAGTTGCCGCAGAGGAATAACGCTGCCAGCTATCTTTTGAGAAAGACTTTTCAGAAAGAATGTGGAACGTGGAGAGCGCTTCTTTGGCTTCGGAAAATTCGTACGCGTTATTGCACACGTCGTAATATGCATCCAAAAGGTTGTCGAATATTTTATTCAAATCTATTTCTTCAACGGTATCGGCTTCTTCCGTAGTGGTTTCTTCGTCCGGATTTGCTTCTTCATCCTCATCCGTTTGGGTATCCTTTTTGAGGGCATTCAGACTTTTATCCGCCTCGTTCATGGCAGTGACAAGGGTGTTCCATCCGTTGGCAGAGGAGAGAAGCTCCTCACGTGCGCAGAAGCGAATCAGGGTCAAAAAGCCTGAAAGGTATTCCGCTGTCATTTCAGAGGGACGACTTTCAAAAATCAGTCGGCTGAAAGCCGAATCAAAATCGGAGGTAAAGCTTTTGATATGGCTGTTGACGTATGCAGTATATTGTTTTTCCGTGGTGCTTTCCGTTCTGGAAAACAGCGTGGGTGAATCCAGTTCTTTTTTGGCAGAATCGTGAATACTAAGCAGTTTTTTCCAGGTTTCTTCTGTAAAGATTGTGCTATCCAAGGATTCATAGGTTTCAATAAGGGTGTACAAGGAAGAATAGTCATAGGTATCCTGCATCAATTTTGCATAAATTTCTCTGATTTCCTTGTAATATTGAGAAATTTCTGCTTGGGTAATATCATCGGATTCCAAAACCTTGGTAGTTTCGTCCATCACTCTCTGATATTCTTTGAAATAAGTTGACTTTTCAAAATAAGGTATATACAGATAGGTGGTGAGATTGGAGTGCACTTTTTTCAGATCGGTGATGGTTTCCTCTGCGGAAACCGGAATTGCACATAAAGACAGGAGCGTAATAAGTACCAAAATCAAAGAAATGATCTTTCTCATTTTATTATACCTCAAAGCGATTAAATGTATCCGAAATTTTTGCATATTCCTCCAAAGAAAGGGTCTCTCCGCGACGTGTAGGATCAATTTGGGCTTGATTTAAAACCTCGAGAATTTGTTCTTTGGAATAACTGTCCTTCAATGCAGAGGACAGCGCGTTGGAAAGTGTTTTTCTCCGATTGCCGAAGGCGGCACGGATCAACCGAAAGAATAATTTTTCATCGTTTACGGCAACAATCGGTTTTTCATAAGGAGTCAGACGAAGCACGGCGGAGTCTACCTTGGGACGGGGGATGAAATTTCCGGGTCCCACCGTGAAAAGCTTTTCGGATTTTGCATAGTATCCTACAGCGGCGGTAATGGCGCCGTATTGCTCACTTCCGGGTTTTGAAGTCAAGCGTACCGCGGCTTCTTTTTGAATCAAAACCGTAATGGAAGCAATGGAAAGACCGCTTTCCAAAAGTCGCATAATAATTTCGCTGGTGATGTAGTAGGGGAGATTGGAACATACCGCAACGCAATGATCGGGGTAATCGGTTTTGATGGTTGAAAAATCAAATTCAAGTGCGTCGGTGTGTACGACCTTGACGTTGCTTTCTTCTGCCAGACTTTCTTCCAAAACACCAATCAGATGGGGATCGATTTCCAAAGCCAACACCGAATCAAAACGGTGTGCCAACTGAATGGTTAAAGAACCTGCACCGGGGCCGATTTCGAGAGCCAGACACTTTTTGCGATCCGAAACCGTTTCAAAGGAAGCGTCTGCAATACGTGCGGCAATGTTCTCGTTCATTAAAAAGTTTTGCCCCAAATTTTTCTTAAAGAAAAAATCGTGACGTTCCAAAAGATCCGTCATTTCTTTTGATGAATATAAGTTCATGTATGCACCTTTTCACATTATGAAAATAATATACTAAATCAATTTATTATATCATTCAATTTGATTTTTTTCAACACATTTCAGAAAGAAAAAACAGGGGATCACCCTGTTTTTCTTTTGTCATCTTATAAAATAATACAAATTAGTCCGCTGCTGCCTTCATTTATGATTTTTTGCAGGGTTTCGGACAGCTTTTCTCTCGCATCGGAGGGCATATGATTGAGTTTGGTATTCAAGCCTTCATTGACAAGCTCGTATAAGCTTTTTCCAAACATATTGGATTCCCAAATCGTTGTCGGATCCTCTTCGAATTCCTTGAGGAGAAATTTGACGATATCCTCCGACTGCCGTTCACTGCCGACGATGGGTGAGATTTCTGTTTGTATATTGGCGCGGATCATATGGATGGAGGGGGCACTCGCTTTTAATTTCACACCGTATCCACCGGGATGCTTGACAATCTCGGGTTCTTCCAACGAGAGATCTTCCACGGAGGGGGTTACAATGCCGTAACCGCTTTCATTGACTTGTTCCAAGGCTTCGGAAATGCGTTCGTATTTGTCTTTGAGCTTTGCCAAGGAACAGAACTCTTGGATCAGATCTTCTTCTCCGTGAATATCGATTCCGCTTTGCTGACTGAGTAGCTTATAAAACGCTGTGCTTTTTACCCTTAGCGCCGCAGATACGTTGCCCAAGCCAAGGTCAGACGATTGAATTTCCACACGTTCGAATAAATCAAATTTTCCAAAATTCTCTACGGCGGAAAGAATTTCACCGGTTCGACTGCAGCCCTCTGCGTTCTTTTCCCATAGACTGAGGATTTCATCCCACAATTCTTTTCCTTCGGGTCTTTCACAAATCCAAAGCGGAATCTCCAGGGATAAACAGCGAATGGGAAATTCTAAAACAAGCTTAGAAATGATTTTAACTATGTCGTTTTCTTCCAGCATAAAACAGTTTACGGGAAGAACCGTTACTTTGTGCCGCTGGGAAAGAAGTCCCGCCAAAGCTTTCGTTTCTTCACTTTCGGGATGAGCGCTGTTCAAAAGAATGATAAAGGGCTTGGACGTCTTTTTCATTTCCGAAACAATATCGTCTTCTGCTTTCAGATAGGCCTCTCTCGGAATTTCCCCGATGCTTCCGTCCGTGGTGACCACAACGCCAACGGTTGCGTGTTCGTTGATAACCTTTTGCGTGCCGATAAAAGCGGCTTCTTCAAAGGATAGCGGCTCTTTGGACCAGGGTGTGTTGACCATACGGCTTTTGCCGTCTTCTTCCAGTCCGCCTGCACCGGGAATGGGAAAACCGACACAGTCAATGAGCTTGACGCGAAAACCGATTTCCCGTTCCATTTCAATCCGAACACCCTTTTCAGGTACGAATTTCGGTTCGGTGGTCATTACGTTTTTTCCGTTTCCGCTTTGCGGCATTTCATCTGTTGCCCGTGCTTTTTCCGCACCGTCTTCCATATTGGGAAGAACAACTTTTTCCATGAATTTTTTAATGAAAGTAGATTTTCCTGTCCTGACGGGGCCGACAACGCCGATGTAGATATCTCCTCCCGTTCTCGTAGCAATGTCTTGATAAATGCCGCTTTTTTCTGCCATTGGCTCACTCCTTTAAGATTGTCTTTTTGCTTCAATATATGCTTCGAAATTTCTAATATGACCTTTACTTTGACTTTGTTTTTTGATAAAATACAAAAAGAGGTGAAAAATGCAAGTGAAGAAAAAGATAAGCGGATTTTTGCACTTTCGGACAGATTTGGGTGACGGTATTCAAACGGGTGTTGTGTTTTCTGATTGCACGGAAGAATGCAGAAATGTTTGTTCGTCGTTCCGTTTTATTTCAGAGCATCCTTTTGCCGAGGATTCCCTCGAACAAACGGAGTATTCCTCCGAAGAATTGCTTCGGTATTTGCTTGAAGAAAAGACTCTGTATTATAACAAAAAGATCGGTATTACTTTTCTCGGGAGAGAGCCTTTGCGCGACCCCTTCTTTTGTGCAGACGTTGCACGTGGGTTAAAAAAAGCGGGCGTTGGTTTGCAGATTTATACTTGCGGAATGTGCTCCATGACCGCGTTCGAGGAACTTTGCGGCTTGGTGGATTTGTACGTGATTCGCGTGTTTCTGCCGCTGTTTACAAAAGAAGAAAATACGGTTTTTGATCGGAACAAACATGTTCTTCGCATTATTGAGTTTTTGGAACGTCATCATAGTTTTTACCGAATTCTCATTCATGTGGATTCCGATGTTTCTACCGCGGATGTGGACGCTTTCTCCGAATATGCACTTACGCTTTCCTGTTTAAAAAGTGTAATTCTCGATTTTTCCCATTCAAATTTGCCGGATTCTGAAAAGGCTGAGATAAAGTCAGCTTTTTTAAAAAGAAAAATACCACTCTATTAAAAAAACGAAGAAGAAGCTTCTTCGTTTTTTTATGTTTTTTTTACAATAACATTTTGACTTTTGATGATGCAATTTTCGGGATATACGCCGCGCAAAGAGGTCAGGGGATATACGCTGGTGTTTTTTCCGATGACAGTTCCGGGATTGAGAACACAGCCGCAACCGACGTCACAGTGATCACCCAAAATTCCGCCCAGCTTGCGAAGATCGGTTTCGTATTCCTTTTCACCGTGAACGATTACGTTTTTTCCGTCGTTTTTTAAATTCGAACAAATGGATCCTGCCCCCAAATGTGCGCCTTTCCCCAAAATAGAATCCCCCACGTAATTGTAATGCGGTACTTGAACCCCATCCATTAAAATACAGTGCTTCAGTTCGGTGGAGTTGCCAATGACGCAGTTTTCTCCGCAAAAAACGTAACCGCGCAAATATGCTCCGGGGCGAATTTCAGTTTCGTGCCCGATAATGGCAGGAGGCTCAATTACCGCATGGGGATGAATCTTCACGTTTTCGCCCACATAAACACCTTCACTCAATTGGGTAAATCCCTTGGGAGGGTTATTGACGAATTGTGTAATAAAAGCTTTCAGCTCCTTTAATGCATCCCACGGGTATTTGGATAAAGAAAACAGCGGACCGATGATTTGGGGAATTTCGGAAAACAGTTGATCGTTTTTTGTTTTTTTAATCAAGTCCGTGTCCTCCTTTTGAAATTGCATCGACAATGCGGTCAGCGTATTTATGGCAAAGCTGTTTGTCTTCGCACTCGACCATAACCCGTACACACATCTCTGTTCCGCTTTTTCTCAGGAGAACTCTGCCTTTTCCCGCAAGCTTCTTTTCGATGGCTTTTTTCTCGTCAAGAACAGCGGGGTCTTCAATAGCGGTATTTTTGTCTTTGACTCTGACGTTTTTTGTGCATTGTGGATAGAGTATAACTTCGCTCCCCAGTTTTCCAAGAGAGAACTTTGAATCGCAAACTTCTTCGGTCAGCATGATTGCGGTCAAAAGACCGTCTCCCGTGGTTGCATATTTTTTCAGAATGATATGTCCTGATTGCTCACCTCCAAGGGAATAATCGTTTTTATGCATACAATCGTAAACAAAGCGATCACCGACGGCGGTCTGTACCATCTTGATTCCGATTTTGTCAAGTGAATCGAAAAGCCCCGAATTTGACATAACGGTGGCAACGAGGGTATCCTTGTTCAGAATGCCTCGTCCTTTCAATCTCTTGGCAAGAATGTACATGATTTTATCTCCGTCGATCACGTTTCCGTTTTCGTCAACGGCAATACAGCGATCGCAGTCTCCATCAAAAGCAAATCCTAAATCGAGATGCTGTTCCCGAACCAACTTGCAAAGATTTTCTATATGTGTAGAACCGCACTTTTTATTTACGTTGAGTCCGTCGGGGGTATCTCCGATTACATAGGTTTGTGCACCCAAAGCGTTAAAAACCGATCTTGCGATCATCCAGGAAGCACCGTTGGCGCAGTCGAGACCGATCCGAAGTTTCTTGTAAGAGTGACCCGCAAGAGAGATTAGGTATGCCACGTAGCGGTTTCTTGCTGCCACGTAGTCGACGATACAGCCGATTTGCTCCCGCGTAGCCAAAGGAAGATCGGAAGAAGAAATACCAAGAGAATTCAGATCTCCGTCCAGATATGCTTCGATCAAGGAAGTGACGCTGTCCTCCAGTTTTTCTCCATAGCGGTTAATGATCTTGATGCCGTTATCGTAATAGGGATTGTGAGATGCGGTAATCATAATTCCGCAATCAAATTGATCGGTTCTTGTCACATAAGAAACACTTGGAGTCGTCGTTACGTGGAGCATATAGGCATCAGCACCGGATGCAGTAATGCCGGCGGCAATGGCATATTCCAATGTATAACTGGATCGGCGTGTGTCTTTGCCGATCACAATTCTCGGGCGTCCATTGCCAAGTTGTTTCCCGGAGAGGGGAGAGTTGTAAAACCAACCTAAAAAACGTCCTACTTTATAAGCCTGGTCAGAGGTAAGGTCGCGGTTTACTTCTCCGCGGAAACCGTCTGTTCCGAAATATTTATTTTTTTTTGTGGGTAAGCTTTTATCAAATTTTGCAGATGCTTCGTCCAGTAGCAATGCATCTGCGGAAATGTCGAAGATTTTGCAGAGCAGAAGTACTTTGTCGATCTGTGGAAGTGCTTGGTCCATTTCCCATTTTGAAACGGATTGTCTGGATACTTGAATTTTTTCAGCCAGTTGTTCCTGAGAAATGCCGGAACTGGTACGAAGTTTTGAGATTTTTTCACCGATTGTCATTGCGAACTCCTTTCATTCTACAATAATTATATTAGCCGAGAGATGAATAATCAACCAACTTTCATTTGAAGATTTTGCAACCTGTGGTTGCGAAAATAGGGGATTTTGAATGAAATTTTCGCTTATTTGCTGCTCTCTGCCAGAGAATGTAAAATAACATTTCCAAAACAACCCCCGGATCCATTTGATCAGGGGGTTGTTTGCGAAAGCCCAAAGCTGATGTTGATGGCGCGGTTAACTTCTTCCATCGTTTCATCTTTGAGGTGGCCCATTTTTTCTTTCAGCCTTTTTTTATCGATGGTACGTATTTGTTCAAGAAGAATCACCGAATTTTTCGATAAACCGTTTTGATCGGCGTATACTTCTATGTGAGTCGGCAGCCTCGCTTTCGACGTTTTGCTGGTGATGGCTGCCGCAATAACGGTTGGACTGTGTTTGTTTCCCACGTCGTTTTGAACAATGACAACAGGGCGAAGGCCGCCTTGCTCCGATCCGACCACCGGGCTGAGATCGGCATAGTAAATATCTCCTCTTTTGATGTTCAATTTTTTCACTCCAAAACGCATATTCACCTTGGTGTATTTCTATTGTTGCCATGCGTTCCATCTTTTATTCCGTCCATTCTATTTTATGCGCCTGAAGAAAATTCGAAACGAAAAGCTTTTCCGTCGGCATTGCCGCATATTTCTACGGGATCGTTTTTCTTTGTGGAAAAGACGAATGTGATCGCTTCGTTTTGGATATTGTAAGAATGTTCTGCATAATTTTCTTTTTTAGAAGTTTCTGTGGGCTCGGTGCTTTGAATGTGTTTCAATACGGTGTAAACAAGACCGATCCCATCAAAATTTGGACTGCTTTCGAATTCTATTTTATGAAAATACGTTTTCACGCATTTTGAGGTGTATACTTCTTCCATGCCGTATAAGGGCGAGAGGGAGTTCTCGTGTAAAAGATGAAATGCACCGCTTTCATCAAAATAAACCTTCGCTTTCGTTTGCATATTTTCTATTTGAACGTTCAGGTGGTAATGTTCCGTGTTGTGAAAAAAAGCATTTGTTTTCTTTTGCTCGGTTCTGTTGCAACCGAAACAGGAAAAGGGAATGATAAATAATAGCAACAGAGCAATTCGTTTTTTGTATTTCATAGTTCCTCCTCGGTTGACAAACTGCGGTGGGTTTGATAAAATATCTTTGTTTTTAAAGTATGCGGAAAGGATGAGGATTATGGCAGTTCCAAGAAACGAATTGAAATTTTATTTGGATTCCGCCTATGTTTCAACTTTGTTTTCCCGTCTGTCCGCTGTGATGCCGATGGATAGCCACACTCTGAAAAACGGTGGGTATTCCATTCGCAGTTTGTATTTTGAAGATCCTCGGTTTTCTAGTTACAATGACAAATTGAACGGTCTTGAAAACCGCGTGAAATATCGTTTGCGGTTTTATAATTCCGATTTGTCGTATTTACGCTTGGAGAAAAAAAGTAAGCAGGTACGTATGTGCTTTAAGGAGTACGAGGTAATATCGACGGAATTGGCACAGCAGCTTTTGACTGCATTTCCATCCAAAGGCGGTGGAGAACTATACGCGGAAATGTGCGACAAAATTCGTTTTGAGATGTTTCGTCCTCTGCTTTTTGTTGACTATAAGCGTTCTGCGTTTTTACATCCCGCAGGTAACGTGAGAATCACTTTGGATACCGATATTTGTGCGTCCCGTTTTGCGGATGGTTTGGACGATGATTTGCCGCCTGTCCCCGTCTTGGAGAAAAACACCTCTGTTCTTGAGGTTAAGTTTGATGCTTTTTTACCGCCGTATTTATCTGCTTTGCTGGAAGATATTCCCAAAGTTTCTTCATCTGTTTCAAAGTTCTGCCTGTGCGCGCAGGCATTGTTTTAAGGAGAGAATATATGGATTTGATCGTAAATTTCTTTCGAGATACGTTTATGAGTGAATTTCAAACCACAATGACGGGAGAGCGAATTGCCATTGGTCTTTTGGTTTCGTTTTCCTTGACTTTGTATGTTTTGCTCGTTTATCGTTTTACTTATCAAGGTGTTGCATTCAGCAAAAACTTTTCATTCTCATTGATTTTGCTTTCTATGGTAACTTCCATGGTAATTATGACGGTTACGACCAATCTCGCCCTTTCCCTTGGTATGGTCGGTGCGCTTTCCATCGTCCGTTTCCGTACTGCGGTAAAAGATCCCGTTGATACCGTTTTTATGTTTTGGGCGATCGGTATTGGTATTATGGCAGGTGCGGGTCTTGTATACATTTCCATCATTACCAATCTTTGTCTTGGTGCTCTGTATCTTTTGGTTTTCTTTTTCTCAAAGAAAATCATTTCTGCTCCGTATCTGTTGGTTGTTCGTTACCGAGCAGAGGCGAAGGAGGAGGTTGAACTTGCTGTCAGCAGTCTTCCTCGTTTGAAAATTAAGTCAAAAATCGTGCGCAACGGCGCAGTTGAGCTTTGCCTTGAGACGAAAATGACCAAGGATTTGTTTAATCTTGTGGAAGAACTTGAAAAACTTGATGGAGTTTTGGATGCTTCCGCTGTCAGCTACGGCGGCGAAACGTCCCTGTAAACAAAAAACAGCAGTCAAAGACTGCTGTTTTTTTATATCTCTTTTGCAAGTGTGGAGATTCGGTAACGAAGCTCCTGTAAATTCAGCCTGTTTTCTGCATACGCGTTTAAAAGCATATCTTGGGGCAGACAGGCGTCATATTTATCATAGACGGGAAATTCTGTTTTTCCAACCAGGGAAATTAGGCTTGGCTCGTCTTTTTCATTCATTTTGTGCAGGGCGCGAATGATGCTTTGTTGGTTGGCGGATTCGCTTTTAAAGGTGATGTAATAGCATCCTCCGCTTTGAACGTCGTACAGCCCGCACTCGGAAGCCAAATGTCTTTGAAGAACGCGCTTTATGGTCTGAAAAGCTTTCGTTCCAAGCCAAGGGAAAAACACAAAACTGTTTCCACCGATGTTAAGAATGCTTTTTTTGCAAAGCCCTGTGTTTTTCGCAAGAGATCTAGCTTTGGCGAGTCGCTCTTTTGCCGCGGGAAGCAAATACGGAAATTCTTCGTTGCTTTCCAAAATTTCGCGCATTTTTTCCAAAATTCTCGTGTGAATAAAGCCACTGTCACCGGGCCAGGAAATCTTCATTTTCCCTTCGACCTTCTTTGCATATACAAGCCTTCGTGTGACGTCTACTTCTTCAACCTCCCAAACTCTGCCTGCCAAGGCAAAACGCTCACCGATGGGCGGTGTGGAGCTGATGGTTCCGATTTCCATGGAGCCGCAACGAACCGTGAAATCTTCGCTATCTTTAAACACTGCGAAAAATTTAAAACTGCCGAGCATTTTTTCGCCTTTCATTCCGACAACCAACTCTTTTTCTTCCGTTTGTTCCATATAGTTTTGACGAACCATGTGAATGAGAAAATCTCGATATGCTTCCTTGGAGATCGAAGAAAAAGGGGAAAGGGAAAGGACTTCTTTTGCAAGTCTTGCAGGGGACATACTTCCGTTTGCCGCCAAAATTGAAAGGCTCTGATGAAACATCAAACTCGCAGGGAATGGCTTTGCCTGCGCAGGCTCGATCCAACGTTCTTTTCGATAAAGCTCTACGATTGCAATTCCTTGTAAAAGTTCCCACGGGATAATTTGAAACAAAGGCGCGTTGGGCAGTGCTTCTTCCTCACGAAATACCATAAGCATTTCGGGCGCGTTTCCTCGTCTTCCGCTTCGTCCCAATCGCTGTAAAAATCCCGATACGGAGGTCGGTGCACCTTGGTTGATGATTCTTCGAAGCTTTCCGATATCAATACCAAGCTCAAGGGTTACGGTTGCACAGGCGGTAATCGCTTTTTCGTCCTCTTTTAAAATTTCTTCCGCTTCCTCGCGAATGGATGCGGAGAGGTTTCCGTGGTGAATGTAGAAGCGGTCTTCATCACCGCGCTTTTTTGCTATTTCGCGAAGCGTAGCCGTGATGTTTTCCGTTTCTTCTCTTGAGTTGGAAAATACGACGCACTTGTCTCCGCGGGTGGCTTTGTAAATGAAAGCATCCGCTGCGTTTAAGGATTTTTCTTCACCCTCCGTGGTGTAAAAATGCTCAAGTCCTAATTTCCAGGAGATTTTTTCAGTCTGAATCTGTATCACGGAGGTTTCTCGGTCACTGCCTTTTCCCAGCCATTCTGCGGCATATTCGGGAGAACCAAGCGTTGCCGAAAGACCGATTCTTCTTGGTTGGTGTCCGATCAGTTTTGAGATTCGCTGGACTTGACAGAGGATCTGACCTCCGCGATCCGAGCCCATTAAAGCGTGGATTTCATCAATAATGACAAATCTTAAATTTCCCAATAGTCTGGGAATATCGTTTGCACGGCGAATCAACATACTTTCCAAGGATTCGGGAGTAATCTGCAAAAGCCCGTTCGGCTTTTTTAAAAAGTTCTGCTTGTGATTCTGACTTACGTCACCGTGCCAGCGGTGCACGGGTAAACCGCTTTCTTCTAAAAGCAGTTCCATTCGGGAAAATTGGTCGTTGATCAGGGATTTCAATGGGGAAATATATAATATCTGAAAATTTTCGGGCGATTCCGCTTCCATCATGGAAAGAACGGGGAACAGCGCCGCTTCCGTTTTGCCCGAAGCGGTCTGCGAAGAAAGCAGCAGGTTGTTTTCGGTAAAGAAAATTTCCCAAGCCGCATCAATCTGTACTTTTCGAAGTTCATTCCACCCCGAACGGTATATATAATCTTTGATAAAGGGTGAAAAAAGCTCGTATGCTTTTTTCGCCTTAGCAGTTAAATCGTTCATAGCGTGATTTCATCCAGATTGAAGAAGTCGTCATCTTCGTCTTCTTTTTTCTCACTGACAAATTCCGTTTTGCCGATCAAGTTATAAAAGTTTTCTTCGGGGTTAGTAAACAGGATGTCCAAAACGTTGAGAAAATCGCGCGTCACTTCGCGGGGGGTAATCATTTCGTTCGCCCCCATTTTGTTGAACGCAACCTTTAAGAACGCCAAAATTTCTTCATCTGCAATTTTGGGCGCGTATGCATAATAGGAGGAGTGCAAGGACAGTAAACGTTTGCATAATGCAAAAATTTCATTGTCGGAAAGTCTCTGCAAATAAATCAGGGGAGAGAAAAGATTTTGCTTTCCGTCGGGAATGAATTTTCCGGGAACCAATCTGCTTTTTAGAGCTTCATAACTGAATAATCCTCTGCGAGGATCTTCGATCAGTTGTGGTGTTGCGCCCAGGATAATGCCAAGCCCCTCGGCCTTTCCTTGCATGGTGTCGTTGAACATAGATAGAATTTTCTCGTAGTTGTTTTCGCGGGAAATACGGTTTGGTATTTTGTAAAGATTTACGCACTCGTCGATCAGCACCAAGAATCCCTTGTAGCCGATCAATCTGAAAAAGACAGCGTACAGCTTCAGATACTCATACCAGTTTTGGTCGTCGATAACGGAATTGATGGAAAGCAGGGAGGATCTCGCCTGCATTTTTCCGCTGAATTCACCGCGAAGCCAACGCAGAGCATCCTCCAGCAGTGCATCGTCCCCGGAAATATATGCGTGAAAATATGCCGCCAAAACCTTTGCGAAGTCAAATCCGTTTACGTTTCCCTGCAGAGCGCGGCAAACACGGAAAATTTCTCTTTGTACGAAATCATTCAGCTCGACAGAACCTTGGGCAAGCCCTTCGTCGGTGATTCCCTTCATTTGCAGAGAGGAGAACCACGTGCCGAGAATAGCAGGTAATGCACCGGAATCGGGCATGGCTTTGCAGGAAAGGTTGCGCATCAGTTCACGGAACGTAGCAATGCCTTGCCCCTGCGTTCCGTGGAATCGGCGTTCGGGGCTCAGATCGGAATCCGCTGTGATAAATCCTTTTTCTTGGGCGTTAGCTCGGATCAGACCCATCAAAAAGCTTTTGCCGCTTCCGTATTTGCCAACGATAAAGCGAAAGGCACCCATACCCAAAGCGATGTTTTCCAAATCTCGGACCAAGGCACTAATCTCTTTTTCTCTGCCAATGGCAATGTATTCAAGCCCTTGTCTCGGCACGACACCGGCACCTGCGGAATTCAGCAGAGTACCAAGGATTCGCTTGGGGATTTTCACTTGATTCGCATCTTTCATTTCGATTCTCCTTTCGGTTCGGGAAATACCTCCGAGAGGTCTTTTCGGTATTCGTCAAAAAACAGACCGTTTGCTTCCATAACGGCATCACCAACGGAGTCCATTGCTTTTTCGTTGCAGGATGCAACCATCGCATCGAAAAACGTACCCAAAGATACTGCATAGTTTCTTGCAGCGTCTCTGCCTTGGTAAAGTCCGATGGAAATAAATGTATCTTCTTCCGCTGTCAGCAGTGCGGCAAATTCCCAAAATTCGTTTTCGCCGCTTTGCATTAAGGGACGCTCTACCATTTTCAGTTCCGCGTGATAACTGTTTTCGATGGTTGTGATTTCTCCGCCCACCGTCACGCTTTCGTCTTGCTCTTGGGTGTAGTCCTGAGTCAACTGTTTGGTTATGGACCAGGAATCTTTCTCGATTCGGTTTGCTTCCTCGGGATCAACGACAAACTCGCGCTTGGGAATTTCTTTTGTTTCGTAAGAAGGTATTTCTTCTGCTTTTGGGGTTAAATGTGCAAACTCCAACAAAATAGCTTCCAAAAAAACCTTGTGTTCTTCGCTGATGTGAATGCGGGAGAGAGCGTTTTTCATTTTTAAAATTGCTCGGACGCGATTTTCAAGATAGCGCACCAATTCATCGCATCGGTCACGAATGTTTTCATCGTGGAGCAAGGGTACGTAGCAAAGATTGATCTCAACAGCGGG
The DNA here is from genome assembly GCA_045657125.1 of Eubacteriales bacterium. Classification (GTDB taxonomy): domain Bacteria; phylum Bacillota; class Clostridia; order Oscillospirales; family SIG627; genus RGIG5579. The sequence goes on along the minus strand of JAZOSM010000020.1, from coordinate 1,383 downwards.
AATTTCTTCTTTGGGAAGTCCGGGGAACAGGGCGCGCACCGTGTGTACCTCCGAGGGGATTCGAATGGAGAAAAGGTTTGTGTTTAAGTCCTCTCGGTTAAACAAACCGTCTTGGAAAGCACGGTTGATACATTCTTCGCAGGTAGCTGCGTAAACGGGCGCGGTGCGGTAAGCCTTAGAATTGCGAAAGCTTTGCGCTGTCAGCATTCGCAGTAAATAATTGATTTGATTGGGTGTAAGTTTTCGTCCCTTTGAAAACAAGAAATCAAAAATAAAAGGAGTTGCTAAAAAGGGACGGATGTTAAAGTCTTTTTTGCTTAAAATCGGCTCCAATAAATCAAAAGGGGGAAGGATTTTTTTATAAAAGCAGAAGTCCGACACGAAATCGGAGAACAATTTGTCAGCCAGCGGAAATTGTGTGCGGTAATTTTCCCAAAGCCACAAAACTTCTTCGGGCAACTGCTTCATCAGCTCGATTTTTCGGAGCACCCTGCATAAATACAGGCGGATATAGGCAAAGGAGGTTTGAACGGATTCTCGTTCTTCTACACTCCGACAAAAGTAGTAAAAGTATTTTCTTTGTTCGCGGTTTAAAGAGGGCATGGTCGGTGCAAAGAGGGAGCAGGAAACAAAAGGCGGTGGGGATGGATCGTTATAATTTTCAAGGATGAGATCACTTGTCGGGAAAACGGCATCTGTCAAGCGGTAGAACCGAATGACTCGGGAACCGATGGGACGAATAATCTCACCGAATTCTTTTTCGGGTACTACGTCCTCGAGTGTGGATAAAGGAACACCAACGGACTTTTTTTCGGGAAAAGAGGTATGAACACGGGGAAGCAATCTGTCAACTGACCAAAAATCATCTTTGTTCATCGTGGTACTCCTTTCTCGAAATTTTATTGGTATCATATTATTATACCACGGCAGAGAATCTTTTCAATAGTTATCTTATTTTTTTGGATTTTTTGATGCTTTTTTTCAAAAATCCCTTGACAAATATACACGTCTATGGTATCATAACCCTTGTCGCCGGTTGGTTACGCTGGTGTAGCTCAATTGGCAGAGCAGCTGATTTGTAATCAGCAGGTTGGGGGTTCAAGTCCCTTCACCAGCTCCATCGACAAAATTTCATATTTGGGGGAATTCCCGAGCGGCCAAAGGGGGCAGACTGTAAATCTGTTGTCACTGACTTCGGTGGTCCGAATCCACCTTCCCCCACCAAAAATCCTCGTATCGCAAGATACTGGGATTTTTACTTTTTCACTACCCCTTCAAAATGGATTCGAACGGCCGAAACGACGATACATCTTGTTTGATTTATAGTTTTATGTTATAATCAAACAAAGGCGGTGATTGCGTGAAAGGATTGCGTAGATTTCT